>JAYVAP010000639.1:0-6172 GCA_043750915.1 Spirosoma sp.
ATCCGGTTTACTCTCGATCCCTGGAAAGGTATCACCTAAATCCCGCACAATCCACTGAAGCAGTTGGGCTTTTTCGGCCCGCGTCAGGCGGCTCAATAAGGCTTCAGATTCTTGTATGGCTGTGCTCATCGTTAGTAAAGGTAAGAAAAAGACAATTTGCCCCCTATGCTTCTTCGGCCCGCATGGCGTTATACACAAACCGAACCTCGCTGTGGGTTACGTTCTCGCCCAGGGCGTGCTTGGCTTCGCCCAGCGTTTTGGCCTTGTTTGCGGTCAGGTACGCACGAATGGCCGACACTTTGGCGGGCGGTAACAGGGCATCGATGCGCAGCTCACCCGCACTGACGGCCTGCGCCAGGTGCGACTCGACCGTTGAAACGGCCAGACCCCGCTCCTCGGCAATGTCGGCGATGCTTTTGCCGTCGCGGAAAAAAGCCAGCGTCACCACCTGGGAGAAACCTTTGGGGTCTTTGTCTTTTTTGGGCTTCGGTGCGGCCACCGAACCCGCCGGTGATCCGGCAGCCGAATTTGCGAGTCGAGACGTGGCACCACCGCCCGTGTGTGCCTCAATAATGGCCAGGACTTCGTGGCCGATCTGCTTGATTTTTGTTTTGCCGAAGCCTTTGATGGCCAGCAGTCCGGCGGTGGTGGTGGGGCGCAGGCGGGCCAGCTCGACAATGGTTTTCTGGGGCAGCACCATGTAGGCCGATGCGCCATGTTCGCCCGCTTTTTCGTTGCGCCACTTCATCAGGGCACCATATAAAGCGTTGCCGCGTGCGCTGTCGGCCGATGCGCTGGCTTCGGCTTTTCGGCGTTCGGGGCGGAAGTCGAGTTCGGCCAGGTTGCGGGTTTGCAGATAGGCCAGCGCATCGAAACCACCCGTGAGACCGGTAAAACAGCGCGATTTACTGAACAGTTCTTTTTCCAATTCGTCCAGTGCTTCGAGCAGCGAGTCGCGCACCTGCTTATTGTCGGAGTCGGTGGGGCATTGCCGGAGCAACGGCAGCAGCTCGTCGGCCAGCAGCGACCCGAAGTAAGGCCCGGCTTTTCGGATCCGCTCCTGCAAGGGTTCGTTGGCTTCGGGCAGGGCATCCTGGGCGAAATAGGTGGGCAGTTGTTGAACAAACCGGCGCGACACGTCGCGGGCTTTGGTCTGGAGGTCGTCGGTGAGTTGGGTCAGCAGCGGCATCAGCTCGCCGGAGAAACTACCGCCATACTCATTCACCACCCGGCGGCAGCGGTAGACCAGCGCGTGGGCGGTCTCAAACGAAAACAAGTCCTGCAACAGGCTTTCCTGATTGCTGCGTTTGGCATCGTGGAGGTGCTGCTCGGTGGGGGTTTGCTGCTGCACCTGCTCGTGAAAATTCTCCAACGTCTGCTCAGTTTTGATGCTGGAGGATGGAATGGGCGTTCGCAATACCAGCCCGCCCAGGGTTTTGCAGCGGCTGAGGGCCACATAAACCTGCCCGTGCGCAAAAGCCGCCGACGCGTCGATAATGGCTTTCTCAAAGGTAAGACCCTGACTCTTGTGGATGGTGATGGCCCAGGCAAGCCGGAGCGGATACTGCGTGAAGCGGCCAACGACATCGCCTTTGATTTCTTTGGTGACCGGGTCAATCGTGTAGCGGATGTTCTCCCAGTCCACGCGTGCGGCATAAATCATCTGCCCGTCCGACGCGGCTTTGACGTGGATTATGTCATTATCGATGGCTGTGATCCGACCAATTTTGCCATTGTAAAACAGTTTTTCGCGCGAGATGTCGTTCTTTATAAACATCACCTGCGCCCCCACCTTTAGGTCTAACTTGCCATCTGTGGGATACATCGACTCGGGAAATTCGCCTTCGGTGGTGGCTTTGAGGGTGTGCAGTTTGGTCTTCAGCGACAGCAGTTTCTGGCTGTTGATTTGCTGGGCGGTATTATTGTGCGTCGAGAGGGTGATGTAGCCTTCTTCATCGGCTGGCTGAAAGTCGGGAATGTAGCGCTGGTTGAGTTCGGCAAACTGCGCCTGCGTAATGTTTTTCTCCCGAACGCCATTAAGCAAATCAATGAACCGCTGGTCCGACTGCCGGTAAATATGAGTCAGCTCAATGGCTACGTAGGCCATCTGGCGCAGGGCGCGGCTCCCAAAAAAATAGCCCGTTTCGTAGTGCGGACTAAGCAGGTTCCAGTCGTCGTCGCGGATCACGGGCGGCAACTGCTGCATGTCGCCAATAAGCAGCAGTTGCACCCCGCCAAAGGGTTGGCCGTTACCCCGGTATCGACGCAGTACATCGTCGATACCGTCGAGAACATCGGCGCGAACCATGCTGATTTCGTCGATCACTAAGAGGTCGAGGGTGCGGAGCAGGCTTATTTTTTCGCGGCTGAACCGGCGGGATTCCTGCTGGGCACCCGGCACGATGGGGCCAAAGGGCAGCTGAAACAGGGAGTGAATGGTAACGCCCCCGGCGTTGATGGCGGCCACGCCCGTTGGTGCTACCACGGCGAGCCGTTTGGCGTTCGATTGCCTGATCTGGTGCAGAAATGTGGTTTTGCCCGTGCCCGCCCGACCCGTCAGAAAAATAGTCTGGTTCGTGTGCAGCACAAAATTAGTGGCCAGCAGAAGTTTTTCGTTTACAGGATCAGGCATAGCAACAGTGGATTAGGAACCAGACAAAGCTAATCGTTGTCTATCTGAAAACCGACACACCCGGGTTGGCGTTTCGTTTTGGCAGACAGAAGCTATCACACAGACCAGACACGGAGATTCACCCGGAAAAATCTCCAAGAGTGTTTTTGGGTCTATGCGTAGTGCGGTGAAGTAAACCATAAATGTAAAGACGTACGATGAATATTGGCGATAAAGTCCGGCTGCTGCGGGCGAAGGAACAGGGCGTTATCTCGCGGTTTTTGCCCGGCGACATCATTGAAATCGAAATCGAAGACGGTTTTCGCATTCCGGTGATGCGCTCCGAATTAGTGGCTGTCTCGCCCCTCGAAGCCGAGCGGCTGCTGAAAACCAGCACCTTTGCCCCGCAAAAACCAGTGGCCCCTGCGGCACCGGCCATCCTCTCGAATCAGGGTATCTACCTCGCGTTTGTGCCGGTCAACGACCGCGAATATACGCTCCACCTTATTAATAATACCGACTGGGACTTTCCTTACACGCTGGGTGAAGAATCGGCAGCCGCCGGGGGTGGTATCCAGTTTCGGGGCATCGGTAGCGGGGTGCTGAAGCCAAAGTCGCAGCAGAAAATGAATGACCACTACGAACACGCCAAATTTGATGAATGGCCCACCTTTCTGGTGCAGGGGCTGTGGTTTCGGGCCGGAAAGTCGTCGTTGCGTCCCCCGCTTATCAAACGATTTAAGGGGCGGGCGGCCACATTTTTCAGCAAAAAAACGACGCTCCCCGTTCTCAACCAGCCCGGTTTTCTGACCCAGTTAGATGCCGACGGAACCGAACCCATGCCGCAAACGCCGACCAGCAATCGACCCAAACCCCTGACCATTCGGCCCGACGAACTGCGGGCGGGCATGCTCGAACCCAAATCCGATGCGGTTGAGGTGTATGTGGGGCGGCCATCGTCGGTGGTGGACCTGCACACCGAAGCCCTGCTACCCAATGGCCAGGATAACCGCAGCCCGGCTGATTTGCTGACCCTGCAACTGCACACCTTCGAGAAGAATCTCGAAAATGCCATTGCCAGCGGCATGAGCGACATCACCTTCATTCACGGCGTGGGCAGCGGTGCCCTCCGCACGGAGCTGCACCGCCGGTTGGGCCAGCACAGGCACGTTAAATTTTTTGAAGATGCCCAGAAAGCGAAATTCGGCTACGGAGCCACCAAGGTTACGCTTAAATAGGGTTATTTGTGGCGCAGATGGCCCCGTCCGGGCGTGAAAAAAAACACCGCTCGCGAACAGGACCGTCTGCGCGACATCCGGGCATGAAAAACCGTTTCCGGTGCATAAAGCGTATCTTTGCCCGCTCTCTCAGATACGAATGACCATTTCCCGATTATATTTGCAGGCCGGGCGCGACGAAGCCGTTCGGCGGTTTCACCCCTGGGTTTTTTCGCGGGCCATCAGCCGGTATGAAGGTGACCTGGACGATGGCGATGTGGTGGAAGTCTTCGACAGCCAGCGCAACTACCTCGCCACGGGCCACTACCACGATGGCAGCATTGCCGTTCGGCTTTTCTCGTTCAACGCCACCGCCAACGGCCCCGTAGTGCCCGATGTGGACTACTGGACCCAGAAACTAACCAAAATCCGGCAGGTCCGGCAGGCCATCATCGCTGCGCAAACCAACTGCTACCGGCTCGTTCATGGCGAAGGCGATGGCTGCACGGGCCTCATCATCGACCTGTATAACGGGGTGGCGGTGTTGCAGGCCCACTCCATCGGGATGCACCGCGAGCGCGAACTGATTACCGAAGCGTTGAAAAACGTGTTTGGTCCCGAACTCACCGCTGTGTATGACAAAAGTGCCGAAACACTGCCCGACACCTACGGGGCCACCGTCACCAACGGCTATTTGCTGGGCCGCACCCCGGTGCCGCACCCCGTGCAGGAAAATGGCCACCCCTTTCTGGTCGACTGGATTACGGGTCAGAAAACGGGCTTTTTCCTCGATCAGCGCGACAACCGCCAGCTGCTGGGGAGCTACTCGCGCGGCAAGCGGGTGCTGAACGCGTTTTGCTACTCGGGTGGTTTTTCAGTGTATGCACTTCGGGCGGGGGCCAGCTTAGTTCACTCGGTCGATTCGTCGCAGAAAGCCATCGACCTCACCAATAGAAACATAGCCGTCAGTGGGGCGGATGCCCAACCGGCCGGGCAGCATGAAGCCTACGTTGATGATGTGATGGCGTTTCTGAAAAAAACCGGCAACCAGCCCTACGACATTATTGTGCTCGACCCGCCGGCCTATGCCAAAAGTTTATCGGCGCGGCACCGGGCTGTGCAGGGCTACAAACGACTGAACGCCGAGGGCCTGCGCCGGGTGGCCAAAGGCGGAATACTGTTTACGTTTTCGTGCTCGCAGGTCATTGACCGGGAACTGTTTTACAACACCATCGTGGCGGCTGCCATCGAAGCAGGGCGGCAGGTGCGCGTGTTGCACCACCTGAGCCAGCCCGCCGACCATCCGGTAAACCTGTTCCACCCCGAAGGTGCCTACCTGAAAGGACTCGTTTTGTGGGTCGAATAAGCAGTAACTGAATGCCCGCTGCGCTTGTTATTACAGAAAACCGGCCCTGCCTGTACAACGGTAGTGGCTTTCCGCTAATTTTGGGCCGGTTCTCCGGCGCGGGCCGGGCAGTGCCCCATGGCGGCACACCGGTCGTCGATAGAAACAATAACCCTGTCTCTTTGCAAAACCCCATACATACATAGCTGGATATGGCAGAATTGATCCGAATGCCCAAGATGAGCGACACCATGACCGAAGGCGTCATTGCGGAGTGGCACAAGAAAGTGGGCGATAAAGTAAAATCCGGCGATGTGCTGGCCGAAGTTGAAACCGACAAAGCCACCATGGACCTCGAAGCCTACGAAGAAGGAACGCTGCTCTATATTGGCGTTGAAAAGGGCGCATCGGTGCCCGTCGATGGTGTTCTGGCCATTATCGGGGCCGATGGCGAAGACTATAAATCCCTGCTCAGCGGCTCCAGCGGTGGTAGCCAGGAAGCAGCCCCGGCTGCCGAAACGCCAAAACCAAGCCCCGCTCCCGCACCGGCTGGCAACCTCGACAAGGCCGAAGTAGTCACCAAACTGCCTGACCAGCAGGCACTGTCGGCGGCACCGGACCAGGCGGCAAACGCGTCGGTCATCCGAATGCCCAAGATGAGCGATACCATGACCGAGGGCACGCTGGTGACCTGGCACAAAAAAGAAGGCGATACCGTGAAAGCGGGCGATGTGCTGGCCGAAGTTGAAACCGACAAAGCCACCATGGACCTGGAAGCCTATGAAGAAGGAACGCTGCTCTACATTGGTGTGAAGGAAGGATCGGTGGTGGCGGTCGATGAGATTATTGCCGTGGTTGGCGAAAAAGGAGCCAATTTCAAAGTGCTTCTCGACGGCAATAGTTCGCCGGGCAGTCCGGCTCCAGCCCCGGCGGCCCAGTCAGCTAACACCAACAGCGGTTCGTCGTCAGGTTCGGCAACGGCCGAGCAAAACTTACAGG
>JAYVAP010000640.1:0-3810 GCA_043750915.1 Spirosoma sp.
TCAGTCGCACCAGCGTAAAGGCGTTGGCTCCGCAGTGTTTTTGCTGGCCGTTGTAGTAGAAGGAGTAGGGCGTGAAGGCGGTGGCCAGGTCGCCATCGATATGCACCGTGTAGGTTCCCAACCGCTCGTCGAGCATACCGGCTTTGGCGTTGCCGACCGACGTGATGAAGCCCGCAATCGGGCTTTCATTGATAGACACATTGCCTTGTTTATTCTGAACGGTCTGGAGCCGTGCCCCCGCCGTGAACAGGGGCTTGAGCTGCACGGAATCGGCTTTGCCCATGCCCGCAAACAGCTGGCTGATGGTGGCTCGAACGGCGGTTTCGTCGGGCGTTTGCGCAGGGGCCGACAGCGTGATCAACACACCGATTATCAGCACAAAGAGAAATTTCATCGGATTGAGCGGGAAACCCCTTCGCTTTTAGGCAAGGGGAATGAGCGAACGTTGGAACGATTCGTTACCATGAGCTTCGTGTTTGGTTTTTCCATATTAGAAATTTTGCGCATGTTTGTGCTATGAAGCTCACCGCCCCGTTGCAACTTGTTCTCACCACCCAACAGCACGATGCCCTGAGCCGGACGATGACGCGAGCCAACGAAGCCTGTAACTACATTTCGCAATCGGCGTGGGATAACCAGACCTTCGCTCAATTCAAACTGCACAAGCTCGTCTACCACCTTGTCAAAGACCGTTTCGGACTGAGTGCCCAAATGGTCGTCCGCTGCATCAGCAAGGTTACGGATGCTTACAAGCTTGACAAAGAGACGCAGCGCACGTTTGGCACTATGGGTGCCATTGCCTACGACGAGCGCATTCTGACCTACAACCTCAAAGCCAGCACGGTTAGTCTGTGGACGCTGGACGGACGGTTGAAGAATATTCCATTCCGCTGCGGCAAACGCCAGCGGGCCTTGCTGGCAACCCAGCAAGGCGAATCCGACCTGTGCCAGGTTCGGGGCAGCTTCTACCTTAACGCTGTGTGCAATGTCGAAGAACCCGAACCGGGCGACATTAGCGGGGTGTTCGGCGTAGACCTGGGTATTGTGAAGATTGCTACCACCTCGGACGGCGAATCGTTTTGTGGTAAGCAGGCAGAAGCCGTGCGCCAGCGCCAGCAGGCGTTGCGCTCGGCATTGCAAGCCAGGGGCACCAAGAGTGCAAAGCGGCACTTGAAGAAATTGTCGGGCCAGCAAGCTCGTTTCCAGAAACATGAAAATCACGTAATCAGCAAACAGCTTGTCGCTGTTGCGAAAGGCACGAACCGCGCTCTTGCGTTGGAAGACCTGAAAGGGATTTCCAGATTGGCAAGGAAAGAGGGGAAACGGCTTCGCAAAACGCAACGCGCCAGGCATATGAATTGGAGTTTTCACCAACTCCGTCTGTACATCACCTACAAAAGTGCTGTTGCCGGGGTGCCGCTGGTCGTCGTTGACCCGCGCTACACGAGTCAACGGTATCACTGCTGCGGACATACTGAACGCGCCAACCGGCGCAGTCAGGAATCGTTCGTGTGTCAGGCATGTGGACATGAGGCAAATGCAGACGTGAATGGAGCGAGAAACATCAGTTATTTAGGGGCGATGAGCGTAAACCGTCCTATCGTATCGCTGGTAACAGCAGGTACAAAACCCCTATCCCTTTAGGGTAGGGGTTGTTTATAGGCGTAGAAAAAAACGAGTGCCATACGGCTGGGGCAGGGCACTCGTGGTCATAAGCGGGTTTGTTGGGGCGGCTAAATATACTGATTCACAATCATTTCATAGAGTTCCTGCTTGCCGCTGCGTTGTGCTGGCTCGCCGTTGGTCATGGCAAACTGGCGCAGGTCTTCGAGGGTAAGTTCGCCTTTGGCAAACCGGGCACCCTCGCCCGAGTCGTAGCTGGCGTAGCGCTCCTGACGCATTTTTTTGTAGGGCGACTTTTTCAGAATGGCTTCGGCAGCCACGGCCGCCCGCGCAAACGTGTCCATGCCACCAATGTGGGCAATAAAAATATCGTCGAGGTCGGTGGAATTTCGGCGGGTTTTGGCATCGAAGTTGACCCCGCCCGATTTCAAACCACCCGCTTCCAGAATCACCAGCATGGCTTCGGTCAGTTCATACACATCAACCGGAAACTGGTCGGTATCCCAGCCGTTCTGGTAGTCGCCCCGGTTGGCATCGATGCTGCCGAGCATATTATTGTCGGCGGCTATCTGTAGCTCATGCGCAAAAGTGTGGCTGGCTAAGGTGGCGTGGTTGGTTTCGATGTTCAGCTCAAAATCGTCCTGCAGGCCGAAGCGGTTAAGAAATCCGACCACCGTTGCCGCATCGAAATCGTATTGGTGTTTGGTGGGTTCCATGGGCTTGGGTTCGATGTAGAACGACCCCGTGAAGCCCTGCTGGCGGGCATAGTCGCGGCTGATTTGCAGAAACTTACCCAGATGTTCCTGCTCGCGTTTCATGTTGGTATTCAGCAGCGACATATAGCCCTCGCGACCGCCCCAGAAAGTATAGCCCCGCCCACCGAGTTCGATGGTGGCATCAATGGCGTTTTTAACCTGCCAGCCGCCGTGGGCCAGCACGTGGAAATCGGGGTTGGTGCTGGCACCGTTCATATACCGCTCGTGCGAAAACAGGTTGGCCGTTCCCCACAGGAGTTTCACGCCACTGGCGGCCTGTTTTTGCTTCGCATAATCGACAATGGTGCGAAAATTTTTCTCGAACTCGGCGTTGGAGTTGCCTTCGGGTGCCACGTCGACATCGTGAAAGCAGTAATATTCCATCCCTATTTTGGTGATGAACTCGAAAGCGGCATCCATTTTATTGTGGGCGGCTCCGAGCCGGTCGGTGCCTGTATCCCACGGAAAATGTTTAACGCCCGGCCCGACGGGGTCGGCCCCGGTGCCGCAAAACGTGTGCCAGTAGGCCGTAGCAAACCGGAACAGGTCCTTCATGGGTGTGCCCAGAATAAGCCGGTCGGCCTCATAAAACTTGAACGCCAGTGGGTTGTCCGACTCGCGGCCTTCGTACTGGATGGGTTTTTCAACGAATGGGAAATAGGCTTTATCGCCGAGCGTCAGATGGGTATGCGACATGAATTATAGGGGTTTGAAACAAACATGGCACCAAAGGTCTGATAACTTTGGTGCCATGTCAACTACTATTATGTTAGTGGACTGATTTTGTCGTCATTGCATGGGCACGGGAATGTAAAAACCATCTGGCTTGCTGAACGATCCCTGGTAGGAATAGGCACCGTCGTACTGGCGGGTCATACCGCCCGTGAGTTGATTCTTCGGCAAAATTCGCACGTCAGAGGCCCAGAAATGGGTGTCGATCACAAATTCGGTTTTGAAATCCTTGTCGGTCGACAGCGTCAGGTAGTTCCGAAACCGAAGGGGCGATTGCTTATCGTCGGCATAATTATAGACGTTGACATCAACGGGTTTTTTGCGGTCGGGGTCCCATTTTGCCTGCTCCTGAATCACGGTCGGTGTGCCCGGCAGGGCCAGTATGCCCGATGGCACCACCAAAAATTGCCGTTTTTCCAGGTGGGTTTTGGGCGGAATAAATCCAATTGGGTCTTCTTTGGTAATGGTGCCGTTGATGGTGCTGATATAGTAACGGCGGTTTACACCGGGATTATAAGAGGAGGCCGATAAATCGACACTGGCGACATCGTACCAATAGTCGACTTTATCCTTCCCGATGATAAACGACGACCGCTTCCAGTCGACGTACAGGGGCCGGTCTAATTTATTGACCAACGACACAAACATTTGCCCGCGTTCGCTCGAAAAGTTATAGCGCAGTGTGAGGGTGTCGTTATCG
>JAYVAP010000641.1:0-5885 GCA_043750915.1 Spirosoma sp.
ACCAGTTTTTGCAAGCTGGCAATCAACGCCTTGAGTTCAGTTATGTCATAACTTTCAACCATAGCAACAAAAGCAAAATCCCCTACCTAAATACTTACGTTTTTCGATTGTCATCTGTTCCTGACGGACGAAATAATAAGTCCAGCACTTCGGTAAGCCCTGAACATGGGCAGTTTCTCCCGCGAAAGCGGTAAATTTGCCCGTCTCCGCCCGCCAGCGCGGTACTGTTGCGGACAACGGCACCAGTCTTCAGCGTCTGTATTGTTTGATGATTTATGACAAAAAACCAGCCCATTCCCGTTGCCCACCATAGTATCGGCCCGCAACACCGGCCTTTTGTGATTGCCGAAATGTCGGGCAACCACAACCAATCGCTGGAGCGGGCACTGGAAATTGTTGATGCCGTGGCCGATGCCGGTGCCCACGCGCTCAAACTCCAGACCTACACGCCCGATACCATTACTTTCAACGGCACGACCGAAGCGTTTTTTATCCGGGACGATAAATCGCTGTGGTCCGACCGAAACCTGTACAAGCTCTATCAGGATGCCTACACGCCCTGGGAATGGCATAAACCTATATTCGAGCGGGCCACAGCACGCGGCCTGGTGGCGTTCAGTTCGCCTTTCGACACCACGGCGGTCGACTTTCTGGAGTCGCTGGGGGTGCTGCTCTATAAAATTGCTTCGTTTGAAAACACCGATCATATCCTGCTCAAACGCGTGGCCCAAACGGGCAAACCCGTTATCATGAGCACGGGCGTGGCCTCGGTAGCCGACCTGGATGAGTCGGTGCGGGTGCTGCGCCAAAATGGCTGCCGCCAGTTGGTGCTCCTCAAATGCACCAGCACATATCCGGCCACACCCGAATCGACGAATCTGCGTACCATGCCGCACCTGCGCGATTTGTTCGATGTGCCGGTGGGGCTGTCTGACCATACCATGGGCATTGGCGCGGCCGTGGCGGCTGTGGCACTCGGTGCTGTCGTGCTGGAAAAACACGTAACCCTGCGCCGGGCCGACGGGGGGGTGGATGCGGCTTTTTCGCTCGAACCCGATGAACTCCGCAACCTCGTCGTTGAAACCGAACGCGCCTGGCTGGCCCTGGGCACTGTCAGCTATAGCCTGACCCCCAAAGAAGCCAGAAGTCTCCAGTTCAAGCGGTCGCTCTATGTGGTTAAGGGCATGAAAGCGGGCGACCATTTCACGCCCGATAATGTGCGAAGCATTCGCCCGGCCAACGGCCTGCACACGCGCTATTATGAAGGGATTATTGGTAAAACGGCCGCGCAGGACATTGACGCGGGTACGCCACTGGCATGGCCGTTAATTTATACCGAGCCGCAAAACGAGCACCGCACATAAAATAAAGTGCCTGCCGCTCAGTTGCCTGTTCATTCATTTGCCCGTTCGCTCCCGTGGGAATTATCAAACGCCAGACCCTTCAATCGTCCGTTTACGCCTACGCGGGTGTGGCCGTTGGCTTTCTGACGCAGGGACTTTTGTTTCCTTATCTGTTCAGCAAAGCACAGGTTGGGCTACTGGCCCTGTTGATTGCGGTGGCGCAGATTCTGGCGCAGGCATCGAGCTTAGGCATGAACAACGCGGGCGGGCGGTATTTTCCGTACTTCCGCAACAGCGACCGGCAGCACAATGGCTACCTGCTCATCAGCACCCTCACCACGCTGGCGGGCTTTGGGCTGTGTGTGTTGCTGCTGTGGGCGGGCAAACCCTGGGTCGTGGCTTATTTTGGCACCCAGTCGGCCCTGTTTGTGTCCTATTATTACCTGCTGATTCCGCTGACACTGTTTACGGTTTTTTTTGCCGTATTCGATAACTACGCCAAACTGCTCTACGACCCCGTTACGGGCACGCTGCTCCAGCAGTTTGTGCAGCGGCTGCTGGTTTTGCTGGCGGGCGGGCTATATGGATTAGGCTGGCTTACGTTCGGGCAGTTTATGGGGGCGTGGCTGCTGGCGTTCCTGATACCGACGTTGCTGATGCTGGCCAGCGTGGCCCGCAACGGGAACCTGTTTCTGAGCCGCCAACACCTGTCGGTTTCGCCCGAGCTGCGCCGGAATCTGGTTAGGTATGCGGGTCTGAGCCTGACCACGGCCGTTTCGTCGCAGGTGATCTGGACCATCGACAAGGCCATGCTCAGCCACTCGTCGAGCTTAGACGCAACGGGTGTTTACAGCACGGCATCCTATTTTGCGGCCGTTATTGCGCTACCCGCCACCACGCTCTATAAAGTGGCCTCCACGCTCATTGCCGAATCCTGGAAAGCCAACGACCGGGCCAATATTCTCTCGATATACCGAAAAAGCTGTCTCAATCAGCTCATTGCAGGCTGTCTGGTTTATGTGGGTGTGGCCGCGAAACTGCCCAGTTTGTTTGCGCTGCTCCCGGCGGGTTATGAAGCGGGCTATTACGTAATTTTGTGGCTTGGCCTGAGCAAACTCATCGACATGGCCACTGGTGTCAACGGCATCATTCTGGCTACATCGCGTTTCTACGCCTTCGACTCACTATTTATTGTTGCCCTGATTTTTATGACTATTATGGCCAACAACTACCTGATTCCCCGCTACGGCATCAATGGGGCCGCTGTTGGGGCAGTGCTGGCCACGTTTATGTTCAACGTCGTCCGAACCGGGCTGGTGTGGGCCGCGTTTGGGATGCAGCCGTTTTCGTGGCGCAACGGCGCGGTGGTGGGGCTGGCGGGCGCGGTGTGGTTTCTGACCGAATTGGTGCCCCACCATACCGGTATATGGTGGCACGTGGCCGCCGATGTGGTGGCGCGGTCGACCGCCATCACGGGCATTTTTCTGGCAGCAGTATATCTATTAAACCTCTCGCCCGATGCCAACGATCTGCTGAAGGGCGTTTGGCAGCGGATAAAAAAATGACGTAACGGCCTGGTCCGTAAACCTATACCATGCGAAAACTATTGATTAAACTCGTTGGTCTCAACACGCTTTATAAAGTGCGCAAGGCTCCAGCCGTTAATTTTTTGCCCCGCCTGCGGCAGGCCAGCCGAAGCTACAACTTCCGCTACGGCCAGATTCTGCGCTGGGGCTTCGGCTCCCGCGAGGATACCAACTTCACCTACGAACTAACCGACGATAACCTGCTGTATCTGGCCCATACGGTGGCGGTGGTGGCCCAGGTGCCGCCCCAGCTCGTGCAGCAGTACATCCGCGAAGCCCAAACCGACACCATACTGCGCGATTATGTGCTCGACAAAACCCGCCACTCGGCCTACCGGCGCGTGGCCGACATGCGCGTGGAATTTGGCCGGCGGCTGGGCTGGTATGCCTTAGTGCGCATCCGAAAGCCGGCCGTGGTTATCGAAACCGGCGTTGACAAGGGGCTGGGGGCGGTGCTGCTCTGTGCGGCCCTGCTGCGAAACCGCGCCGAAGGCACAACCGGCCGTTACTATGGCACCGACATTGCCACCAAAGCGGGCTATTTGCTCGATGGTGTGTATCGGGAGGTGGGGGAGGTGCTCTACGGCGATTCGATCACCAGTTTGCGGGCTTTTGGCCAGCCCATCGACCTGTTCATCAACGACAGCGACCACTCGGCCACCTACGAAGAAGACGAATACCGGGTGGTGTTGCCCAAACTTAGTGCCAATGGGCTGCTGCTCAGCGATAATGCCCACGAAACGGGAGCCCTCGCCCGGCTCTCGCTCGAAGTGGGACGGAAATTTGTTTTCTACAAGGAAGTACCCAAAGACCACTGGTTTCCCGGCGCGGGGATCGGTTTTTCGTACTAAACACGGACCAACTTTCGCAGGCATGTGGCTCTTTAAATACCTCTTTACCAACCTGTATCGCTCGCTGCAAACGGCCAGTGGCCGACAGTTGCTGTGGCTTTTTTTGCGGTATGCGGGTCGTCCGCGCCACCAGTTGGGGATGGTTTCCTTCGGGCGGTATCGCTTCGAGGTGCCCGACGCGCTGTCTTTCGTGTGGCAGTTTAAAGAAATCATGGCCGATGAGTCGTACCGCTTTGCCACCACCACCGCCAAACCCGTTATTCTGGACTGCGGAGCCAATATCGGCACCAGCCTGGCCTATTTTCGGCACACCTACCCCCATGCCCGGATCATCGCTTTCGAGGCCGACCCGGCCATTGGCAAGGTGCTCGATAAGAACTTAAAAACCAACGGAATAACGGGTATCGAGGTCATTGAAAAAGCCGTCTGGATTGACAGCGACGGGCTTGATTTTGGCACGGGCGAAGCCGACGCGGCCTCCATGTTTTCCAAAACCGGTCGCCGGCGGGTGCCGTCGGTGCGGCTGCGCGACTATCTCCTGCGCGAAACCCACATCGACCTGCTCAAAATGGATATCGAAGGAGCCGAAACCGACGTGCTCCTGGACTGCCACGACGCGCTGGCTCACGTGCAAAACCTGTTCGTTGAATACCATGCCTACGTTGGTCACCCGCAAACGCTGGGGGCGGTGGTGCAACTGCTCGAAGAAAAAGGATTTCGGTATTATATCGATAGCAATCAGTCGCGAACGCGGCCGCTGGTCAATCACCGCTACCGGGGCAACGACCTGATGGATTTGCAACTCAATATTTATGCTTACCGCCCGTGAACGTCGTCCACCTGAGCACTTACCATCGCTTTGGCGGAGCCGCCATAGCTGCCAGCCGGCTCCACCGCGCCCTGCTGGGTCAGGGTGTCGAAAGTACGATGCTCGTGGGCACCTCGAATCGGCAGGAGCGGCACCGGCCCGAAGACAATATCTTGTTTCTGGCCAATAATTTTTTGGCTGAGCAAACGGCTTTTGGGCGGTTTGTGGCCGAGCGGCTCTATTTTTTGCCGTTCGAGCGCGATCGGTCTGTGCGGTTCCAGTTTTCACCGGCTGCGTTCGGGGCCAGCCTGAACTTTCATCCCGCCATTCAGCAGGCCGATGTGCTGCACCTGCACTGGATCAACTTCGGCTACCTCTCCATCGATACGCTGCGCAGTTTGTTTGCCCTCAAAAAACCCATCGTCTGGACACTCCACGATCAGTGGGCCTTCACGGGCGGTTGCCACTATTCGCGCGGCTGTACGCGGTATCTCGACCACTGCCACTCTTGCCCATACCTCAAAAATCCGGGTTTACACGATCTGTCGTACCGCATTTTTGAGCAAAAAATTCGGCTTTTCCACCGGGCCAATGTTGTTTTTACGCCCCCGAGCCGATGGCTGGCCAACGAAGCCATGCGCAGTACGTTGCTGCGCCGGTTTCCATTCAGGGTCATTCCATATGCCATTGACCAGCAAACGTTTTGCCCCGTCGACCGGGCCAACGCCCATGCCCACCTTGGTTTGCCCGAGACTGGAAACCCCGGCGATGCCGGGCCGCTCCGGCTGCTGTTTGGCAGTGCCAACGTGACGGATACGCGCAAAGGATTTCATCTTTTTGCCGAAGCCCTGACGCTGCTGCACCAGCAGCACCCCCATTTGCAACCCGAAATTTTGGTGTTCGGCAAAGGACGCAGCCACCTGTTCGGGCAGCTTCCGTACCCAATCCGGCACCTCGGTGTGCTCACCACCGACGACGAAATTGTGGCGGCCTACAATGCGGCCGATGCGCTGGTGGTGCCATCGCTGGAAGACAACCTGCCGAACACCGTTATCGAGTCGCTGGCCTGTGGTACGCCCGTGGTGGCTTTCGGCACGGGCGGCATACCCGAAATGATTGACCACCGGCAAAACGGCTACCTCGCTGCCACTGGCTCGGCGCAGGAACTGGCCAATGGGCTGGCGTTTGTGCTGACGCACCCCAACCCCGGGCAACTGCGCCAAAATGCCCGTCGGTTTGCCGAAACACAATTTGCCGAAGCCGTAGTGGCCCGGCAACACGTGGACCTTTACGAATC
>JAYVAP010000642.1:0-2504 GCA_043750915.1 Spirosoma sp.
CATCGTAAAGGCTTCGACGTGGTGATCGCGACCCACAAACGGCACCTTCCGCCCGTTTACAGACTGCTGCATGGGCGTCCGGCCAAACTCGGCACTCCACACCACCAGCGTATCTTCCAGCAAACCGCGCTGCTCCAGGTCGGTCAGCAGGGCGGCCATAGGCCGGTCGACCTCGCGGCATTTGTCTTTGAAACCTACGTCGATGGCTTGCTTGTCGAACGAGCCGTGACTATCCCACCCAAAGTCGAAGAGCTGCACGAACCGCACGCCCGTTTCCACTAATTTACGGGCCAGCAGGAGGTTATTACCCAGGCTGGCCTTGCCCGGTTCAATGCCATACAGGTCTTTGATGGCCTGCGTCTCGTGGTTTATGTTCATAACCTCGGGTACGGACACCTGCATTTTGTAGGCTAATTCGTACTGCGCAATGCGGGCCAGCGTTTCGGGATCCTGGTAGTCGTCGTATTGCGCCTGATTCACCTGCCCGATGGCATCGAGGGTTTTTCGGCGGAGGCTCCGGCTCATGCCGCCGGGGTTGTCGATAAACAGCACCGGCTCGCCCTGGCTGCGACATTGCACGCCCTGGTACACACTCGGCAGAAAACCGCTACCCCAGGCACTCTTACCCGCATCGGGCTGGTTGCCGCCCGACACCAGCACCACGTAGCCCGGCAGGTTCTCGTTCTCGCTGCCCAGCCCGTAGGTCAGCCACGACCCAATGCTGGGCCGCCCCAGCCGGGGGCTACCCGTGAGCAGGAGCAGCTGCGCCGGTGCGTGGTTGAACTGATCGGTATACATCGCTTTCAGAAAGCATATTTTGTCGGCCTGGCCGGATAAATGCGGCAGCAGGTCCGACATCCACGCGCCCGACTGCCCGTGTTGGGCAAAGTTGGCCTGCGCCCCCAGCATGTTGGGAACGCCCCGGATAAAAGCAAACTTTTTGCCTTCCAGAAAAGAAGGCGGGCACGGCTGCCCGCTCACTTTCAGCAGCTCGGGTTTGTAGTCGAACAGCTCCAGCTGGCTGGGCGACCCGGCTAAGTGAACATAAATAATCCGTTTGGCTTTGGGTGCGTAGTGCGAAAGCCGCTCGTTCAGGGCCGCATCGGCTCCAATGGGCGTGGTAATTGCCTCCCCCGCTTCGTGGCGATTTGTTCCGCAACCACCCAGCAACGACCCCAGGGCCAGCCCGCCAATACCAAACGAGAGGTTTTGCAGAAACAGCCGCCGGGTTTGCTGCGCGGCCTGCAGACGGTTAAATTCTTGAAGCGGGTTCATGGGTGCGTAAACAGGCTGGAAGCGAAAAGAGATTATTCTTTGGTAATAAACTCGTCTAAATTAATAAGGCCACCAGCCACCGTGGTGAGGGCGGCCCACTCGGGAGAGGCTTTTTTGGTACCCAGCAAACGGCTTGCTTCAGCAGGTTTAGCGCGATATTCGGCCAGTGCCTGCCCGTAAAGTGTTTGAAAAGCAGCTAATTTTCGGGGTGTTATCGCGTGGCCCATTGCTAACTGGTAGCCTGCCCGAATCTGCGCGTCGGGGGTGCTGCCTAACTGGATCATGCGCCGGGCATAATGGCGACTGATGTCGGTATAAACCGGGTCGTTGAGCGTCACCAGCGATTGCAGGGGCGTGTTGGTACGGATGCGCCGTGACAAACAAGCCGAGCGGTCGGAGCCGTCGAAGGTGAACAGCGAAGGATATGGCGTAGACCGTTTGAGGTACACATACAACGCCCGTCGGTACTGATCCTGCCCACCGGCGTTCAGCCATTTCTCATTGTCATAGGGAACTTGCCATACCCCCGCCGGCTGAAAAGGCATTACGCTGGGGCCGTACATTTTCCCGCTTAGCAAGCCGCTCACCGCCAATGCCTGATCGCGGATCTGCTCGGCGGTGAGCCTGAAACGCGGCCCACGGGCCAGCAGCCGGTTGGCCGGGTCGTGGCGTAGAGCGGCTGCGTCGGCGCGGGAATCCTGTTGATAGGTGGCCGACATAACGATGTATTTAAGCAGTTTTTTCTGACTCCAGCGGTCGGTATCCCGATAATGCACGGCCAGATAGTCGAGCAGTTCGGGGTGGGAAGGCGTTAGCCCCTGGGTGCCGAAATCTTCCTGTGTTTCCACTAAGCCCACACCAAAAAGCTGCTCCCAAACCCGGTTCACGGCCGTGCGGGCCGTGAGCGGGTTGGCGGGGTTAATGAGCCAGGTCGCTAAGCCCAGCCGGTTGCGTGGAGCATCGGCTGGAAAAGCACCCAGTACAGGCGGTACGGCGGGTTGTACTGCTGCGCCCGGCATCAGCCAGTTGCCGCGCTCAAAAACGTGGGTTTTGCGCCGGAAATCGGCGGGACGTTCCAGCATGACCGGTACGTTGTCAGATTTTCCTTTGGTAAGCAGGTGTTCAAATGCCCGCTGCTGAGCGGCCCAGCCGGGTTGGTCATCGCCCGGAATGCCTTCGTGGAGCATCACCCATACCACGGCTACCTCGCCACTGGTAATCAGGTCCGG
>JAYVAP010000643.1:0-11728 GCA_043750915.1 Spirosoma sp.
CGCGTTGCCCAGAATGCCGCTGCGAGCCAGAAACGTGAGTAAATGATGAGCAGAAATTGGGCGATGGTCAGGATAATGGCCGTTTTTAGTCCAGTAGACGATTTTTTGGCAATGAGCATTGTGTGCGTCGATGCCACCAGCACGAGCCAGGGGACAAAAACCGCATTTTCGACCGGGTCCCAGTTCCAGTAGCCGCCGAAGTTAAGGGTTTCATAGGCCCAGTAGCCGCCCATCATAATGCCAACACCCAGAATCATAGCCCCACAAAGTGCCCAGGGCAGTGCAGGCCGAATCCAGGCAAGTGGCTGGTTGCGCCACAGGCCCGCCATGCAATAAGCAAACGGAACGAGTGTGAAAGCAAAGCCCAGAAAAAGCGTTGGCGGGTGAATAACCATCCAGTAGTTCTGCAGCAGCGGGTTCAGGCCATTGCCGTCTTTAGGAATGAAAGTTGGATCGGCCGTGAAGATGGGCGCGTCGGGCATGGCCTGACTGAGCAGCAAAAATGGCGACGAACCAATTTTGAAGGCATCACCAAAGACAACACCCAGAATCATCGAAGCCAGAAACGCCTGCACTAAAGCAAAAACGGTCATGACGGGGGCTTCCCAGCGGGTTCCGCTCTTTTGAATCAGGATGATGCCGAGCACTGCATTCCAGAACAGCCAGAGCAGAAACGAACCTTCCTGACCTTCCCAGAAACACGAGATCACATATTGCACGGGCAAGGCCCGCGATGAGTGGCTCCAGGCGTAGTGATACTCGAAATAGTGGTTATAAATGATCCAGTACAGGCTCACGCCGATGCCCACTACGGCCAGCCCGTGGATATAAAAAGCCCAGCGTGCCAGCGTCCGCCAGTCGTCTTTGGGGGTATCCGACGTTCCTGCCTGACGCGTCGTTTTCGTTGGTATTTTTCGTTTTGTGGTTTTCCCACCGAAACCAGATTCGCCGGCGTAAGCCAACTGTGGTTCTTCAACGGCTTCGTTTTGCGTAACAGTACGCAGGCCGAGGGCCGATATAAAATAGGCCACCGTTGCCACCAGGGAGGTCACAAACGATAGAATAACAAAAAAGTGGCCGAGCTGCCCGACGGTGGTGTGTATCATAATCTCTTAATGAGGTTATTGTACTCTTCATGTGTGCCAATCCAGAACCAGACTAACGTTGAGTCTTCACGCTCACGAGCTAATGATCTGTAATGGTCGCCAACTCGAACTACCCATGTAGTACGTTTACCTGTCAACTTTTTAAATTGAAGTGATGGGTGCGCCGGGTTAGACTTAAATAATTGGTAGTTTTTATTAGCTAAATCACGAATCTCTTCAGGTAGGGACTCATGGCACTTCCAGAAGCGTGATGTTGTGCGGTTTATCATATTGGCTTGGTTAAGCCTTGCTCAAACTCCGCGTCAGCCTCATCAAGAAGTGCATCTAACCGGCCTAAGTTAAAATCATTCTCAATTTGGTCATCCCATTTCCGGTTACGATACTCAAGAATCCAATCCGATATTTTCTGGAATTCATCGCTATTAAGTTGGGTAATAGCGACTTCGATTTCTTGTACGCTCATAGCTGTGCTGTTTTAGCTGGCCCGGCTTCGTGTTCGGTGGTTTCTAATTTGCCTTCCTGATACTTGGACGGGCATTTGAGCAGAATTTTATTGCACTGAAAATGATCCTTCTGCATGGCCCCAATGATTACGACCTGCTCCGAGCGGTCGAAATCCTGCGGTTTGGGGCTGTTATAAACCACTTTCTGCGCCCGCTGATCGTTGTCGACGAGCGTAAACTCAAAATGGTTGGGGTCGATGGCGGGGTTATAGAGCATATCGGTGATGCGGCCCTGTGCATCTTTCTGCACCTTGCCCACCACGTGAATCATTTTATCGTCGCCCTCCTTAGCCAGTTCGGCCGCTTGCCTGAACGTAACGTAGGAGCTGGCATCGCCCGCCGTGGAAACGATGATGCCAATGGCCAGCGCAATAACAACGATACCGAGAATATGGGAGAGTTTCATAGATGAGTTTTATTTAAAGGCGCACGGAAGGTGTTGTTCTGCTTTGTTTTATGTCCTTCTCGAGTTTGCCAATTTGCCGGTCGAGCCGGATGAGGTAAATGATGATGCCCGCAAAAATAGTGGCGATAACGGCCACTACCACCCATATTTTGCCATCGGCGCGAAGCCGGTCTGCCATTTCGACCCCATTAGCAACCGGCTGTTGCGCCAGGAGGTTTTGGCTGAGCAGGAGCAGAGCAGCTACGGGTAGTTTCTTTAGAAAAGACAGGTACATGGATTGGAATGGGGAAATAATTATAAAATTAACACAAAAAGTGGCTGAATCATTCGGCACCGGCTGGCCAAATTTATCCCTCCAGAACGGCTCTGACCCGGCGCATCCTGACGCGCAGTTCGGTGATCCAGACCCCCAGCAGGGTCATGCCGATAACGGACGAATACAACACCACGCGCAGGTTATTGTCGATGTCATACCTGCCAAACGCCGGGTTACCGCCGTTGCCGGGATGGAGCGACGCGGTCAGGCGGGGCACAATGAAAATGAGCGGGATAAACACGGCAAAGGCAAAAATGTTGTAAACCGCCGAGATGCGGGCGCGTCGCTGCTCATCGTCGAAGGAGCCACGCAGAATCAGGTAGGCAAAATACAGCAGCATACCAACCGCCACGCTGTTCAGCTTGGGGTCGTTGGGCCACGGGTCGCCCCAAGTGAAGTTGGCCCACAGCGACCCGGTGGCGCAGCCCAGCAACCCGAACAGAATGGCTGTATTGGTAAACTCAACCGCTATCAGGTCATCATCGAACCGGCCATTGCGCAAATACCGGATCGAGTAGACCACCGACGCAATGAGCAGTAAAATCATGGCAAACCAGAGCGGCACGTGAAACGAAACGTTCCGAATGCTTTCGTTCAGAATGGGCTGGCGTGGCACCGGACCCAGCAATCCCTGAAAAATGACGAATAATAAAATCAGGACCGACAGGACCTTCCACCAATATTTTTTCATAAACATAATACGGGTTATTTCCTTCCGGGTGAAAGAAGTGAGTTTGAAAAAAGGCTGACAGTCAGTATTTTAACTGGAATCAAAATCATTAATAGGCTACTTATTTAGACTTTGGACAAAAAGTAAAAGTATCGCCCTAAGGGGAGTAAAATCATTAGCTTTCAGGTAATTATGGCAAAAATTTTCAGCAGGAACGCCTGCCGCTGTTAGCTACGCCACAGAAACGGGAACAGCAGCCAGGACAGCGTCAGCACAATGGCATCGAGCGCAAGCAGGGTTCCGATCTCGTTGGCACTCTCGCCCCGGTCGATACCGTCGAGCGCATTTTTCGACACCTTCAGCAGCATCAGCAACAAGGGCAGAATGACGGGGAAGCTCAGCACGGCCATCAGCGTGGCCGGGTTTTCGGCTTTGCCGGCAATGCCCGACACCAGCGTCAGGGATGCCGAAAAACCCACTGCGCCCAGCACTAATGTGAGCAAATATAGCGGCACATCCTGTACCGGGTTGCCCAACACAAACGCATAGGTAGTGAAGCCCAGAAATGCCAGCACCAGCATCAGCACCGTATTATAGCCAATTTTCGACAGGATTATCAGCTGCGGACTCACCAGCGTGTAATAATAAAGCTGTCGGCCTGCCCGTTCCTGCACGAAGCTTTTGGCGATGGCGTTGATGGCCGTGAACAGGAGAATAATCCAGAACAGCGTGTTCCACACTAAGGGTGTGAGCTGGCCGCGCCGGGCGTTGAAACTCAGGTAACACACAAACACCGCCCCCACCATGTAGAGCAGCATGCCGTTGAGGGCGTAGCGTTGCCGCCACTCCAGCAGAAACTCTTTCCGCATTAACGCCCCCATTTGCCGTACCGACTCTGTCATGCTTTGGTTGAATATGGGGCAAATTTACGGCAGAACGGCGACGAGAAAAAGAAAATCCTGCTATTTGCGGGTCCCAGGCTGTAGCCCGCTTTTGCTGCCTCAGAATATTTCCAGGGTTCTCCTTGCATAGACAAACTTTAGGCCGTAATCTTGTGTTAATTAAACTGAATCTAAATAAAAACGGCTGGGTAATACCGGCACCACGGCCATGAGCAAGCGCAGCGTAGCGGACCTTAAACCAGGCGAACGGGCTATCATTCAATCGTTCAACGATCAGCTGATGTCGCTCAAATTGCTGGAGATGGGCTGTTTGCCGGGTGCCGAGGTTTGTTTACACTGCAAAGCCCCCCTCGGCGACCCCATCTGCCTGAACGTCTCGGGCTACTGCCTGTCGATGCGCCGGTCCGAAGCCGCGACCATATTAGTTGAATAATTCGTTGTTCAGCCATGAGCCACGAGTTCCACCCCACAACGTGTGAATGCCCCCATACTTGCCCTCGTTGGCAACCCCAATGCCGGTAAATCGTCGCTGTTTAACCAACTGACCGGCCTGCGCCAGAAAACGGGCAACTTCCCCGGTGTCACCGTCGATAAAAAATTTGGTACCTGGGCTATCGACGCGAAGACCACGGCCACCGTCATCGACCTGCCCGGCGTTTACGCCATCTACCCCAAATCGTTAGACGAGCAACTCGTTACCGACATTCTGGCCAATCCGGCCCACCCCGACTATCCCGATGTGGCGGTGGTGGTGGTGGATGCTTCCAACCTGCACCGGAATCTGCTGCTGTTTACGCAGATAGCCGATTTAGGCGTGCCCACAGTGCTGGCCCTGAACATGCTCGACGTGGCGCGGCAGGAGCAGAAAGAAGTGAATGCGGTGCGGCTGGCCATGCGGCTGGGCGTGCCGGTGGTGCGGAGCAACGCCCGTACCGGCGAGGGCATCGACTCGCTCAAAAAAGCCGTTCTGGGCCAGATGGAGCAACCTACGCTACCGGGCAAGCTGTTTTTCGATCCCGCCGACGAAGCCCCCGACATCATTGCCGATACCAAAGCGCAATACGCGCTAACCAACAACTACCTGGCACTGCAATATCTCATTCAGCACGATGGTCTCACGTTTCTAAGCCGCCCGCAGCAAATAGGTTTAGACACCCTCATTACCCGGTACCACTTCAGCGAACCAACTTTTCAGGCGGGCGAAACCATCACGCGCTACAAACGCATTGCCACCGTAGTGGCCGATGCCGTTACCGACAAGCGACCGGTTGGGCAACCTACCTGGAGCCAGAAACTCGACCGCGTGCTGTTGCATCCGGTTTGGGGGTATGCCATTTTTGGGTTTGTGCTGCTGCTTATTTTTCAGGCTATTTTCGCCTGGGCGCAGCCGTTCATGGATGCCATTGATGGAAGTGTGGCCTGGCTCAGCGGTCAGCTTAAAGCGCACCTGCCCGCCGGTCCGCTCACCGATTTGCTCACCGATGGCATACTGGCCGGCGTGGGGGGCGTACTGGTGTTTATTCCGCAAATTGCGCTCCTGTTTCTGCTGGTGGCCCTGCTCGAAGAATCGGGCTATATGTCGCGGGTAATGGTGATTATGGACCGGATCATGCGCAAATTCGGGCTGAATGGCCGAAGCGTGGTGCCGCTCATTTCGGGGGTGGCCTGCGCCGTGCCCGCCATCATGGCCACGCGCAGCATTGGCACCCGGCGCGACCGGCTCATCACGATCCTGGTTACGCCCCTGATGAGCTGCTCGGCCCGGCTGCCCATCTACACCATTTTGATTGCCTTAGTCGTGCCGGCTCAGCGGGTGCTGGGGGTGTTCAACCTGCAGGGTGTGGCCCTGATGAGTTTGTATTTGCTGGGTCTGGTGAGTGCCCTGCTGTCGGCCTACGTGCTGAAACTGTTGCTCAAAACCAAAGAGCGCAGTTTTTTCATTATGGAACTGCCCACCTTTAAACTCCCCCGCTGGAACCACGTTGGCCTGACGGTGTACGACAGTGTCCGGTCGTTTGTGTGGGAGGCCGGGCGGGTTATTCTGGCCATCTCCATTGTGCTGTGGGTGCTGGCCAGCTACGGCCCCGGCGATGCCATGCAACAGGCCGAAACCCGCGTTCGGCAACAGAAAACGACCGCCGACAAAGCTGCCATCGAGAACCGCGTTTCGTCCGAACGGCTCGAAGCGTCCTACGCCGGTCACTTCGGGCATTTCATCGAACCGGCTATCCGGCCACTGGGCTACGACTGGAAAATTGGCATTGCGCTGCTCAGCTCGTTTGCGGCCCGCGAGGTATTTGTGGGAACCATGTCCACCATCTACAGCATTGGTGCGGGCAACGCCGACGGTGAGAATACCACCATCCGCCAGCGACTCCGCCAGGAGCGCAACCCCGAAACCGGCGGGCCAATGTATACGCCAGCACTGGCCTGGTCATTGCTGGTATTCTACGTGTTTGCCATGATGTGCATGAGCACCCTGGCCGCTACCCAGCGCGAAACCAAAAGCTGGCTGTGGCCTGCCGTGCAATTAATATATATGATGGCACTGGCCTACGTATCGGCTTTTGTTACCTATCAACTCCTGAGTTAATCAGAATTCCCCCTCCCCTCGATACCGAAGCGGGGCTGTTTAGGTTAGCCCTTTCTACCATAACAGCCCTTTCGCCATCAGCGGATAAACGAAATAACAGACGATGTAGATGAACAGGGCCAGGGCTAAGCCGCCTAAAACGGTTGTCTGGTCGAAGTGGAATTGCATTCGACGCGGTGGTCGGGTTGCCCGCCAGTTGCGCTGTGTGGTATGTTTCATGGTATGTGGCTGTAGGTTACCTGATGTTATGGCAAATTTGGGGCCTTGTCCGTTCCGGAAACAGCGCAAAAACCCTGAATTTGGCCAATGCGTAATTATACGCATTGGCCATACCATAAACATACGTCAGCGATGAGTATTCGGTTTTCTACTTCTCAACAAGAATAAGTTTACCACTATGCCGGTGTAGAGCCGGTTTCCCATCACTCCGTCACTGTCTCTACACCCTATGTCCAGCGGAGTGCGTCTATCACGTCGGAAGCAACCATGCCAATGGAGCCGCGCTGGCTGGCCACGCAGTCGCCGGCCAGTCCGTGGGCATACACACCCAGCACGGCCGCTTCAACGGGGTCGTAGCCCTGTGCCAGCAAGGCAGTCAACACACCTGTCAGCACATCGCCGGTGCCGCCGGTGCTCAGGCCGGGGTTGCCGGTGGCGTTAAAATGCACGTCGCCGTCGGGGGTTGCCACCGCCGAATAGGCTCCCTTTAGCACGACCACCACCCGGTGCTGCTGTGCAAAGTCGCGCAGGATGGTTAATTTCTGGTAGTCGTCGGTCCAGGCGCGTGTCAGTCGCTCAAATTCTTTGGGGTGGGGAGTCAGGATGCTGTTGGGCGGGACATCTTTCAGCAGATCGCGGTTTTCGGCGAGCAGGTTCAGCGCATCGGCATCCAGCACAACCGGTTTTTTGAGCGTGGGCAGCAGTGCCCGCATCATTGCCAGCGTTTCTGGTGCTTTGCCCATGCCGGGACCCATGCCCACCGTTTCGTAGTCGGCAGGGGCCAGGGTTTCTACCTCGCTTGCGCCCGAGAGGGCATTGGGGTGGCTGTCGGGGCGGCACATGGCTTCGGGGACGGCCGTTTGCAGCACCCCATAGCCGCAACCCGGCACCTGCACCGTCAGAAGCCCCACCCCGGACCGCAAACACGCCCGGGCAGCCAGCACAGCCGCCCCTATTTTGCCGTAGCTACCCGCCAGCAGCAGCGCGTGACCAAATGCGCCCTTGTTGGCAAAGCGGTCGCGCTGGCGCAGCAACAGCCGGGCTTCATGCGGCTGGGTGAAGTAATAGGGGGTGGGGGCGAGGTCGATGTAACGTTTGTGGAGTTGAATATCGACCACGTGCCAGTTGCCCACATACCGGCCGTTTCGGGGGAGTACAAAAGCCAGTTTAGGCAGCTGAAAAGTTACGGTGTGGTCGGGTTCTATGATGACACTGCCGGGCGCGTTGGGTTTGTCGGCGTATAAACCGCTGGCGATATCGACCGAAACCACCGTGGCCGGGGCGCGGTTGATGGCTTCGATGGTTTCTTTTACGATTCCTTCGGCGGGTCGCGACAGGCCCGATCCCAGGATGGCATCGATCAGCACTTCATTGTGCCGAAGTATGGGTATATCGTTTGGTGATTCGATGTAGCTGATTTTCTCGGTCACTAATTTGAGCCGCCGGTGGTTGTGCATAAAATCGTCGGATTCGCGGGGGGCATAGCGCACCACAAACACCTCCACGGGGTATTCACGTTCGAGCAGCAGCCGGGCAATGGCCAGGCCATCGCCCCCGTTGTTGCCTAAGCCGCAGAAAACTTTGGCAGGCGTTGTGTTGGGAAACGCATCGGCAAACCAGTCTACAAACGCCAGGGCCGCCCGCTCCATGAGGTTGATGGGCGCAATGGGTTCATATTGAATGGTGGATTGATCGAGGGCACGAATTTGGTCGACGTTTAGTATTTTCATGAGTATGGCCCGGATTAGTCCGGGTAATTTTACAAAAGTATTTTCTGCCACCGAGAAGATTGCTATCTTTGCGGTTCATTTCGCAAATAGTTATCTGGCGATTTATATACAGTCATGAGCGAGTTAATCAAATTAGTAGAGGCAGACAACGCGCAGCGTCGCGCCGACTTGCCTGCTTTCCGGTCGGGCGATACGGTAAACGTACACGTTAAAATCCGGGAAGGAAACAAAGAACGCATTCAGGTTTTCACGGGTACGGTCATCCAGCGCCGGAATCCGAGCAGCGGTGGCGAAACATTCACCGTCCGCAAAATATCGAACGGTGTGGGTGTAGAGCGGATTTTTCCACTTCTGTCGCCTAATATCGACAAAATCGACCTCGTGCGTTTAGGCAAAGTGCGCCGGGCACGCCTGTTCTACCTGCGCGGTCGTCAGGGCAAAGCGGCCCGCGTGAAAGAGCGGAAGCCAAAAGTTACGGCCGCTGCTGCTTAATGGCTGCCGACGTTTTATTCAAAGAAAGAGCCGCCCAACCGGGGTGGCTTTTTTTCTGGCCCCACTTGCTATGAAATTTTCTAAATATCAGGGCACCGGCAACGATTTTATCCTGATCGACGACCGGGACGCGGCATTTCCGTTGGCAGATCAGGCTTTTATTGCGCAACTGTGCCACCGGCGTTTCGGGATTGGGGCCGATGGGCTGATTCTGCTCCGCAACGATCCCGACTATGATTTCAGGATGGTATATTTCAACGCCGACGGGGCCGAGGGCAGCATGTGCGGCAACGGCGGGCGCTGCCTCACCCGGTTTGCCCACGACCTGGGCCTGTTCGACACCCAAACGCGGTTTGTGGCCGTCGATGGGGCGCATACCGCCGTAGTAGAGGAAGGTGATATATCGCTGAAAATGAGCGATGTAACAGGCATTGAAAACCGAAACGGATTCACATTTCTGAATACCGGCTCGCCCCACGTGGTGCAGTTTGTGGCCGACATAACCGTGGTAAACGTAGTTGCCGAAGGTCGGGTCATCCGCCACGACGCGGCCTTTCCGGGGGGCACAAACGTTAACTTTGTCCAGCTCACCGACCACCAGACCGTTCGGGTAAGAACGTATGAGCGGGGCGTTGAAGACGAGACGTATTCCTGCGGTACGGGCGTGACGGCGGTGGCACTGGCAGCCCATCGGCAGGAGAACATGGCGGGTCCGGTGTTTATTGAAACCCCCGGCGGCAACCTGCGCGTCTCGTTTAGGGGGCAGCCCGATGGCAGTTTCAACGACATCTACCTGACGGGACCCGCCAAACGCGTTTTTGCCGGCACGATACCTGATTAGTTTTGCCACGCATTTTACCCTTGGGGAGATGGGCGTATGCCCCCCCCGTTTTATCCAGACCAGATGGGATTAGTCCGGCGTTTCGGTGAGGCCGCCGTGCAGGTGATAGATCGTTTTGTGCTGAAACTCGGGCTGCCGCAGGAGGTCTTTGGCGGCCACACGGCTGCGAACACCATTGGTGCAGATCACAATCAGCGGATCGAAGGGCATCAACTCGGCTTTCCGGCTGCGCAAATCGGGCAGCGGCAGGTTCAGCCCGCCCCGGTTAAACTCCTCGAACTCCCACTCGTCGCGCACATCGACAACGGCCGTTCCGGGCCGGGCACGCAGCGTGTCGAATTGGGCGGGGGTTATGTCGGTATAGTTAGGCACTGGTCGGGGTAATGCGTTGTCGGAAGTTGACAAATATAGGCATCTGCGCGTCAGTCGCAGTGGTTTTCTGCGTATTATCTGGCAATACGGCCCATAACAAAAGCATTGGAACTAAACGCTTTTTGGTGCCGATGCACGCTATTGGCCCGCCGGGAGGTTGCGAACCCGAGCATCCCGCGTATCTTTACCATAGACACCAAACCCCGTTGCGTATGCTCACCGATGTCAAACTTCCGCTGACCAACAACGACCTGCTGGCATTAGTCGACCCAACGGGCTATTATCGCTTTGCGGCCTCCCCCGATACGTATTGGGAGCTGCTGGCCGATGCCGACTATCGCGTGGATTATTACGACCATCACATCATTGCCACCATGAGCTACGAAAGCGATATTCACAGCCAGCTTGCCACAGAGTTAGGCTTTATTTTACGCACTATCTTCAGCAACAAACAAACACATCTGGTCTACAACAGCAATCGTCCTGTGTATATAGACAGTTATCTGAGCACGGGTACGGGCGTTTTCAATGCCGATGGCATGGTTGTTTCCCTTCCCCGAAACACGCATGAATACCGCCCCGGCTTAAATGCCGAAACAACGCCCCTGCTGCTGATTGAGGTGCTTTCGCCGAGCACACGCGCCTATGACTTTGGCACCAAACTTCCTGTTTATAAACAGATTGAGTCGCTGCAAACGATTTTGTTTGTCGAGCAGGATAAGCCTCAGGTGACTGTGATGGAGCGGCAGGGACCCAACCGTTGGACCGAAACCTGCCTGCGGGGTGCCGAAGAGTTTTTTACGGTGGCCGACACGGTAATCACCCTGCAACAGCTATATCGGGGTATTCCTCTATAGCCAACTGGTTTGGCTGTTCCAAGTGGCCAAGCGGCCGGTAGTTTGCTTATTTCAGCACGTATATAAACGAAGGCGAAGTTGACGCAAAATTATAGTTTGGCGCAAGCCCCGTGCCTTCGGGCCGGGGATAGCCAAACGAACGAAACATATCGGCAGCGGCCGACCGTCTAATATTGAAACCGATTAGGTATGTGTATCAAAAGTTTGTATCTTTGTTCTATGTTAAAGGCGTATAAGTATTGTTTGGCACCGACACCTGAACAGGCTACCCATTTGAACGGGGTGCTTGGCAGCGTTCGGTTTGTCTACAATCTGGCCTTAGACGCAAAGCTACAGGCATATACTAAAGGCGTATCGGTGAACTGCTTTGAACTGATGCGCCAACTAACCGACCGCACCGGCGGCCCGGTTAAAGCAGGAGTACGATTGGTTGTACGAGTCTCCTACTCATTCGCTCCAACACGCCATCAGCAATCTTGATAACGCCTTTACCAACTTTTTCAAAGGGAGGGCTGAGTTTCCTAAGTTCAAATCTAAGCGTAAAAAACAGTCGTTTCACATCCCAGCTGGTACGAAAGTGAATTGGGAGAACGGGACGGTATTTCTGCCCAAACTCAAGTGGGTAAAGCTGATTGTGTCACGTCAGTTCTCAGGAACTATTCGTAGTGCCACGGTGAGCAAATCACCAACGGGTAAGTATTACGTCTCTATTCTGGTTGAA
>JAYVAP010000644.1:0-2437 GCA_043750915.1 Spirosoma sp.
AGACGATAGCGAACACAAACTGTACCTGCTTTATCCCGAAGGTAATTGGGTAGAAGTAGATCAGGGATCGCCGTTTAAGATAATTGGTAATTCTGGCTACGGCAAACCACTGCTGTTCAGAAACCTATCCTACGAAAGCAGTTTGCAGGAAGCCCTTAAAATTGGCTTTCTGGCCTTCGATGCCACCCGCGTTAGTGCCAACGATGTCGACTACCCGTTAGACGTGGTCGTGTATCCGAAAAACAGCTTTCACATGACCGAGTACCGGCTCGAAAAAGACGATATGGACGAAGTGTCGCACCAGTGGAGCGCACTGCTGAGCAATTCGGTTCGCAAACTTCCTACCTATTGGATGGACCCGATTTTTGATAAAGTAAGACTGGGGAAAGAGTGAGCAACTGGCGCGTGCCCATTACTCTTTCCCAGTTTGGCTTTTAGCTTCTTTGATTAGCTGTCCTGTTTCAATTAATCAGGCCTGAGAACCCATAATTTAACTGATTTGCGAAATGCAGTTACACGTACGGCACGAATCTGAGTACACCTACGATTATCCGGTTGCACTCGGTCCGCAAACGTTGTATCTGTATCCACGCGCTTATCCTTACCAGCGGTTGCTGGCCTACGAGCTCATAATAGACCCCAAACCGTCGCGGGTGGTTCGCAATATCGACGTAGAAGGCAATGTGCAGCAGCTGGTTTATTTCAACCAGCCCACCCGCCACCTGCGCGTAATGGCCGAAATGACCCTGCTGTCCGACGAGTTTAACTCCTTTGATTTTGTCTTGTTTCCCTTCGATACGCAGCGGGTGCCGTTCTGGTATCCTACATCCATTGCCAACCTGCTACAGCCTTACCTGGTGCAGGTGAGCGCATCGGACCAGGTCAGGCAGTGGGCCGAGCAGCTGGCAGCGGGGGTGGGCTGGCACACAACCGCGTTTTTGATGGCCCTGAATCTGGCCATCCGGGCGTTTACCTACGAAGTGCGCGAACTGGGTGCGCCTTTCCCGCCCGAACAAACCCTTATGCTGGGCCAAGGTTCCTGCCGTGACTATACCACCCTGTTCATTGCCGCCTGCCGGAGCCTCGGCATTGCCGCCCGCTTTGTGAGCGGCTATCTGCTGGGCAACCCCCAACAGGAACACCAGCTTCATGCCTGGGCCGAAGTCTATTTGCCCGGCGCGGGCTGGCGCGGCTTCGACCCCACCGAAGGATCGGTGGTGGTGAACCGGCACGTTTTTCTGACTTCCACCGCCATTCCCGAACTGGCTGCCCCCATTAGCGGTACCTACAGCGGCCGGGCCACCTCAAAGCTTCGCTCAGAACTCATGTTTCTGTAGAACTATGCTCAGAACCACTGGCTAAGTGCGCCCGCCCAATGTCCGTTTATTAACCGCTGGGCTACTATCTTTGTGGACTTATCTCAATTCTTCTTTTAACCCATTAGCGTGGCATTAATCAAATCTATTTCCGGAATTCGGGGCACAATTGGGGGGCGCAGTGGCGATGGACTGACACCGCTCGACGTAGTGAAATTTACGGCCGCTTTCGGGCAATGGCTCCGCCGGCGAAATCCTGATCGCCAATCAGTTGTGATTGGTCGCGATGCCCGGCTGTCGGGCGAAATGGTATCTAAATTAGTAGCGGCTACGCTCCAGGGCATTGGCCTGAGCGTGATCGATCTAAGCCTGTCAACGACGCCAACCGTTGAACTGGCCGTTATGGGCGAAGCCGCAGCAGGGGGCATCATCATCACCGCCAGTCATAATCCGGTTCAGTGGAATGCCCTGAAATTGCTCAACGAAGCGGGTGAGTTTATTTCGGCGCAGGACGGTGCCGAGGTGCTGGCCATTGCCGAAGCCGAAGCGTTTGACTTTGCCGAGGTGCGTAAATTAGGCCTCTACCACGCCAACGATACGTGGCTACAAAAACACATCGACCAAATTCTGGCCCTGCCTTTGGTAGACCGCGATGCCATTGCCAAACGTAACTTTCGCGTGGTCGTCGATGCGGTTAACTCCACCGGCGGGTTTGCCGTGCCGATGCTGCTGAACGCGCTGGGCGTTGAACAGATTACCAAACTCCACTGCGAACCAACGGGTAATTTTGCCCATAACCCTGAGCCGCTGCCCGAAAACCTCCGCGACATAATTAAAGAGATGGAAAAAGGGACGGCCGACCTCGGCATTGTCGTGGATCCCGATGTGGACCGGCTGGCCCTGATCTGCGAAGATGGATCACCCTTTGGCGAAGAATATACGCTGGTTGCCGTTGCCGATTATGTACTGAAAATGGGTAAAGACCAACCCGGCTGGTCGGGAAATACGGTCTCCAACCTGTCGAGTACGGTGGCCCTGCGTGAGGTGACGCAGCGGCACGGTGGCCAGCATCTGGCATCGGCGGTAGGGGAAGTCAACGTGGTTGCCATGATGAAAGCCAG
>JAYVAP010000645.1:0-2710 GCA_043750915.1 Spirosoma sp.
ACCCAAAGCGCGTTAAACAGTCGATGATATCCTGATACGCTTTCTCATCCACGGTTGGATCTGGTGAGTAAGATTTAGCTGTCACCGTCGGCTTTTGAATGGCCGGACGCTTCTCCATCTTCGGAACACTGTATGTCCGGGGCACATCAGGGTTTTGGGCTACATTGATCGCTGCGAAAAAGCTGTTCTCCTTAATGTACTCATCCTTGAATTCGCTGAACTGACGGCTAATACGGGCAGATAGTTCAGCGTTGAAGGAAGCAGCGTTATTATTGATAGCCTCAATGTGGCTTATTAATGCCTGCAAGGCACTATTTTTCTCGCGATTAAATTCATCAGGATCTCTTGATTGGATGGTGAATTGAAACGTTATTTTACTGCTTGATACGGCAAATTCAGGTCGTCCACCAATACTGAATACCGTTGGCATAATTCCCCACAACTCCGTTGACCCGTTGACCTGGCAAGCAATACTACACTCCCAGTAAAATCGGCTCCGCCAAAATTGACTTCGGTCGTCCTCATCAATTTTATGTTCTTTTTGCCTTGGAGGTTGAATCTCCATCGTCTCCTCATGTAGTTGCAACGGCTCAAACCGGAATTTATAGAACAGGTACGTTCGATACTCCGACTCGTTGACATTTAGAATGTAGTCTTTGGGCTGCTGCTTTAGTTCCTGCTTTACTTTTTCGTTTCGCTCTTCCGAAAACTCGAACCAGCCTTTATAGCGGGTTGATCTGTTGGACACAAACATTAAATCTTAGGTTTATGGGTTACTACGCCACCATCGCATTCCGATTTATTCCCTCCACAATGCTAAAAATTAGCCCGGCATCGGTGGGGAATACGCCGACAACGCCCTGGTCGTGCAGCGTAGTAAATGGCGGCTCGAACAACATAGCCCGGTCAACAATGCCGTGTTTGACGAACCGGCTGATTATGGTCTGAATAAACTGCATCTGACCGGCACTAAGCGGACCGTTATTCAGGAACTCGGCGAAGGCTTCCTGAGCTGCGTTAGTTTCCAGACCCAGAATCTGACGCACGAAAACACCCAGCGGAGTGCCGCCCAGCGGGTTCTCTCCCACTACTTTTTCAAACGCTTCTTTTGTTTCCAACCCTGACTCGGCAAACAGGATATCATTCAGGCGATTCAGTTCAGCGGCTGTGATAGGTACGTTTCGGCGTAGTTTACGGATAACCAGGTCGTCGGCGTGCTGCCGGATAAGAGTGGCCACGCGCTCATGATGATTTTCTAAATTGCCGTACCGTCCAATATTTTCCAGCACGTCGACCGGGCCAGTCAGCTCGTCCTGGAAGTTGGTGAAAACTGTTTGCCGGCTCACAGCATCAATGAAGCCAATCAGCCCGCGCAGATCCTGACGGACGGTCTCGACGGCTGTTACATCGGCACTGGCCCAAAACGCATCCTGCTGCACGGCCCAGATCAGCGGCAATTGCGGGGCTACGGCGGGCAAATGACCCTGCTTTGTCAGTTGGCGGGCTAACTCCTGCACTGCTGCGATGTGTTTGGCCTGTGCTGGGTGTTTCTGCAAAACGGCCACTTGCAGGTTAGTCGTCAGCAGGTCGAACCGTTTAGCTGATTCGTCGCCTTCGGACTCGGCCACCAACGGAGCTAGGTGTTGGCGCAGTAGAGCCAGTTCGTCGGTTTCCAGGAAATTCCAATTCCCGCGTTGTCCAAACCGCTCGACGTGCGGCCGTACATAGCGCACGGCCATTTGGTCGGGGTTCAATGTCGATACTTGACTATGCAGGCTGTCGAGCAGAAACGCAAGATGTTGCGTCTCTATGGCAGTGCCCCGACGAGGCAGCAGGTAGGCCAGCTCGCAACGAAGGTTGAACAGACGTTCGCTGAGCGAGGCCGAGCGGGTAGCTTTTACGCCTTCGGGTTTCTGGTTGAAAAACTCGAAGTTGCCGCACACGTCGAAAATGTAAAATTCCCGCTTGTTCTCCCCTACTCCAAACAGGTTTTCGCACAGGCGGGTGCCGCGCCCGATCATCTGCCAGAACTTGGCGGCTGAATAGACGGGCTTGAAAAACACAAGGTTCACAATCTCAGGTACGTCGATACCCGTGTCGAGCATATCGACCGACACGGCAATCTGCGGGTATTGCTCCGGCACTTTGAAGCGATCTATCTGCTCTTCGGGGTCTTTGGCGTAGTTGTCGATGATTTCCAGAAAACCGCCCCGGTACTGTGGATACAGAGCGTTGAACCGGTCTTCGATGTACAGGGCGTGTTTATGATTGCGGGCAAAAATGATGGTTTTGCCCAGCTTGTCGCCCCCTTCGATTCGGATGCCCTGCTGCATAAGGTGATCCAGCACGAGGTCGATGGTACTGGCGTTGAACAGCCATTCGTTCAGCGCACTCGGCTCAATCTGCTCAGGTACGTTACCTGTTTCGGGATCGTAAAATTTGCGCTCGTATTCTTCCTTTTCATCGTCGCTGAGGTCTGCGTAACGTACCCCAAGCTGGGGAAATTTCAGCGGCAGCGGATACGCACGGGGCGGCACCAACCAGCCCGCTGCTACGGCTTCGTCTAATTCATAAGCCGCCGTTGGATCGTGTTGCGGTCGCTCGAAGAGTTGGTAGGTGTCGCGATCAGTATCTGCTTTGGGCGTGGCGGTCAGGCCCAGCAGCAGGGTATTGAAATAACTAAACAGCAAACCATATTTATCATAGACGG
>JAYVAP010000646.1:0-2526 GCA_043750915.1 Spirosoma sp.
TGCTTGCATCCCAACTGATGCGCATGGTGGGTGTGTGGTTGCCTAAGGCCGGGGCATACGTTTCGACCGTTACGCCGGTCACGCTTTTTACGGCGTTGCAGATAAGCGCGACCCGGTCTTCGAGCATTTTCCAGTCTTTGGCCTGATCGCGGGCAATGAACTTTTCGAGTGCCACATACATCCCCAGGATTTCTTCTTTGTTTACTTTCATGCCGCGCCCCAGCGTTGATCCGCGTGGAGGCATACTGAGCCGGGCAGCCGCAATCAGGTCTTTTTTGCCCATCAGAATGCCCGTGCTTTGCGGGCCGCGCATGGCTTTCCCACCCGACACACACACGAGGTCGAACCCCATCTCGTTGAATTTCCAGAGATTTTCTACCGGCGGTACGTCGGCGGCAATGTCGATCATGGTTGGGATGTTATGTTTTTTGCCCAGCGCAACCCACTGCTCGTGCGTAATGCTCCCCTTGTCCGACTGGATATTCAGGAACCACAACAGGGCTGTTTTAGGGCTGATGGCTTTCTCGACATCCTCGATGGTGTCCACCTGAACAATGGTGCAGCCGGTGTTGGTCAGCGCGTGCGAGTAACCGATGTTGTGCGCTTTCTGGGCAATCACCTCCGACTTCATCCCGGAGCCTTCGAGGTGCGGCAGTTGCTCCACTTTTTTCTGATCCATCCCCGTCAGCACCCCCGCCAGCCCCAGGGTCATAGCCGAGAAACAGCCCGCCGTTACCACCGCCGATTCGGCATGGGTCAGGGCGGCAATTTTCTCCCCGACTTTGGTCTGCACCTCATCGAGCATCACAAAATGGTGGGAAGCCGCCAGAATCGCGTCCACCGCATCGTCGTCCATAAGCGAGCCGGTCATGGCGGTGTAGGTGCCGGCCGCGTTGATAAACGTCCGCACGCCCAATTCTTTCAGGAGGTTGCGCGAGGCAGCAACGGGGGCCGCCGACAACGTTGAGGTAAGGTCTGTAGTGCCGAAAATGCCTCCCAGCAACGGCATAGCCGACAGGCGTTTAATGAGCGTTCGTCTATTGAGCATGGTTAGAATGCGTTTTTGGGATTGAGTTGACGGGGTCGTAATTCATCAGATATAGGCGATGCAGTCGATTTCGACCAGTCCGGCTACAGAGGCAAACCGTTTTATCAGTAGCGAGCGTCGGGCTGCTTTCATTAAAAAGTCGGGAAGGAAGAATGTCGAAAGAATTACCGATAAAAGCTCAGAATGTCAGTTGGTTACTTGTCCCACCAAACCACCTCCGAACGGCGGCCTCGACCAGCAACAGGTTTTTTTTAGCATTACCCAGTACGGGCAGTGGGGTGCTGTATTTGAGCAGGATGTTTAGGTTAGGCTCCGAAAACGAGTTAAAATTGGCGGGCAGGTTGTTGATGTATGCCGAAGCCTTAAACGAAAACGGTAAAACCGTTCAGGCACTGCCTTTTCTGAATCAGATTCGTATGCGGGCGGGTATCCACGCGCTGGCAACAGGCATCAGCCAGGCAGCCCTGCGCGATCAGATTGTACTGGAGCGTCGTCGGGAATTGGCGTTTGAAGGCCATCGCTGGTTCGATCTGGTGCGTACCAACTCAGTTATACTATCGACTTTGAAAAACTATATCATGAAAACAATCAAAAACGCCTTTCTGCTTCTTTTGTGTGGCTTATTCTTTATTTCAGCAACCGCCTGGATAACGTTATCCGGCGATAAATTAGAACTCAGTAAGGTATCTAAGCCTGCGCCCAAAGTCCAACGGTTACTCTACGTGGCAACCCCCGGCATCCGAAATTATCTGGGCTATGGCGGTCATGGTATTCAGGTCTTCGACATGGATAATAACCACAAGTTTGTGAAGTTCATCAAAAACCCCGGTGGTATGATGAAAAAAGGTATCCCGTCAAATGTAAAGGGTGTCGATGTGAGCTTAGCCACTAACTGTATTTATGTCAGTACGCTGGAAGCCATCCAGTGTATTGACCTGATAACGGAAAAAATGCTGTGGGAAAAAGAATACGAAGGCGGGGTTGACCGGATTTCCATATCGCCCGACGGCAAAATTATTTACGCGCCCTCGCTCGAAAAAGGCCACTGGAACGTCGTTGATGCCAAAACAGGCGACATGATTACCAAAATTGTGACCAACTCAGGGGCGCACAACACGATTTACGGGCCTGATGGAAACTATGTTTATCTGGCTGGTCTGAAATCAACCATGCTCAATGTGGCCGATACTAAAACGCACACTGTCACGAAACAAGTAGGCCCCTTCAGTGCCGAGATTCGGCCATTTACGGTTAACGGTTCGCAAACACTTGCGTATGTGAATGTTAACGGGTTGCTTGGTTTTGAAGTGGGCGATTTAGTCACCGGAAAATTTCTGCATCGCGTGGTGGTCGAAGGTTGGAATGTTGGTGAAGTAAAACGGCATAGTTGCCCCAGTCACGGCATTGGCCTGACACCCGATGAGAAAGAACTGTGGCTGTGCGATGGGCATAATTATCGGTTGCACATATTCGACAAC
>JAYVAP010000647.1:0-8637 GCA_043750915.1 Spirosoma sp.
AATCGAAACCAGGATTAACAGCAGTCCGAGGCCATAAAAAATGCCGATGAGCCGCTGTTTGTTGGTGGCCAGTGTTGCGCGTTTGGACCGCGAATAACCAATCGTAATCAACACAATGGCAATCAGCATACCGGTGGTGTGCTCCACCGTATAAAACCGGTACAGCTTATCGCCGAGCATATTAAGGTTTACTTTGGGGCTGATAAAATAAAGGATCAGGCCGATCACCAGCTGTGTGTGAACCGCAATCAGCGTGAACAAATACAGTTTACGGTTGCCGTCGGTGTAGCCACTGCGGCCCTGCCACTTAGTGAGTGCTACCAGCACCGCCAATACCAATAAAACGAGGGCAACCCAGCGAAGCCCCGAGTGAGCGTGTACGAGTCCAGAATACATAGAGAAAAAAGGTTTTTTTGACGAATGCAAAGAAACAACCAAATGCTCAACTTACGGCTATGTTTGGTTGTTTGCCGGGTACGGTCACGAGGGGTCGTCAATTCCAGCAGCCCAGCACTGCTTTTAACAGTTTTACTGGTCTTGCTGTTGCGACGGTTTTGTTGGGTTTGGCGAGTCTGTTGCAGATGGTTATCCATCTCCCCCTCCAAAGCAGATTCGAGGAAATGCTTGAGTAAAGGGGCAGATAAGCCCTGCTCACCCAGCCCTGCTTACCCGTCAAGGGCTTACCTTCGTAAAGGCCTTTAATGGCGGCCTGTTTGAAGGTTTCGAAATCGAATTGAGCAGTCATAGTATGTGAAATTAGTGAAGATTTCCTTTTTTTCTTCTATTCACCCCTAATCTTAACGCAGTTCAGCGAGCAGTCTATCAACCACTCCGATAAAGTAAGGGGCCTGTCTATTAACGAGAAGCCCCATTGCAAACCTGTGGTTTGGTCGAGCCGAGTATGGGAGATGAACTACAATCTCATCATTGGCTTGATATGTTGTTAGTGGATCACAAAAGAAATTTAACGTTTGATTGCATATTTTGAACAACGTTCATTATCTTTGCAAAAGCGATCAGAAACAAAGTAATATGGCAGTTACTGACCGGAAGGCGCGGGAAAAGGAGGAACTGAAAACTCTCATCCTAAATGCCGCCACGAAACTATTTGCTGAGAAAGGCGTGGAGAACGTAACCATCCGTAACATTGCGGAAGTCGCTGAGTACAGCGTCGGAACGATCTATGTCTATTTTAAAGACAAGAATGCCATTTTTCATGCCCTGCATACGAAAGGATTCACGACTCTTCGTGGTCAGTTTCAGGTGTTGAACGTGGTAGCTGACCCCATGGAGCGGCTACGGGCATCGGTAAGACTTTATATTCAATTTGCCTTTCAGAATCCGGATATGTATGACTTGATGTTTAATTTAGAAGCACCGGCGGATTTCGTCAACGAATGGGCCGACGTGAAATGGAATGAGGGGCGGGCCACATTTGGCTTTGTGCGGGATGTGGTACAGGACTGCATCAACGCGGGTCATTTCAACGGCCATCGTGCTGAATCGCTGGCGTTTATGGTGTGGGGAATGGTACACGGGATGTGTCATTTAGCCGTCACCCAACGCTCGTGTGTGGTGGATCTGACAAATCCCGTTGAGGAAGGCTATGCCGCATTCCTGACCATAATAAACAAGTTGTAGTTTTTTTTTGCCCATTTAATGAACAATGTTCACTTTTAAATCTTAGTTCAATGAAATTCTTATTCTACCTGTTTCTTGGGGCTGTTGGGCTACCTGTTGCATGCGCTCAGCCCACTTCGCACGTGGATGCTTACATTCAGGCTGCCTTTACCAGCAGCGAAAGCATTCACCAGCAACAGTTTCTGCTTCAGCGGAATCTGGCCGCCCTGAAAGAGGCTCAAGCCCTATTTTGGCCCAGCGTCAACCTGGGGGCTACCTACAACATTGCCGGGGGGGGGCGCACGGTGGACCTTCCGGTTGGTGATTTACTTAACTCGGTGTATCGAACCCTCAACCAGATGACGGGGGCTGATCGGTTTCCACAACTGGAAAACCAGCGCATCCTGCTCAATCCGAATAACTTCTACGATGTCCGGCTTCGTACGACTTATCCCCTCCTTAATGCCGAGTTACGTTACAACCAGCGCATCAAACAACAACAGGTTGATTTGCAACGCACAGAGATTAACCTCTATAAACGGGAGCTGGCCAGAGATATCAAAATTGGCTATTATCGGTACCTGCAAGCGACCGAAGCCCTGTCCATTTACCAGAATGCCCGTTTATTAGTCGTTGAGAATCAGCGGGTTAACGTGGCTTTGTTTAACAACCAGAAGGCGAATCGTACCAGTGTTGTCCGCAGTACCAATGAGGTTACCCGCATCAATGCTCAGTTGGAAGTCGCCCGTCAGTCGCTGTATACCGCTCAGGCATACGTCAACTTTTTACTTAATCGCCCCGCCGATGCACTGGTCAGGCGCGACTCAATCACCAGCGTACCGGACCTGGCTGGCGAGATTGACACGGTGCTGACGGGCCGGGAAGAAATGGCCAAGCTACGGCAGGCGCAGGCTATCAATGGCAATCTGCGGGGACTGGCTCAAGCCTACAAACGGCCCAAGGTCAACGCCTTCGTGGACATCGGCTCGCAGGGGTTCGATTTCGCCGTCAATCGCCGGACACCGTATTACTTCGGTGGTATTTCGCTTGACTTTAACGTGTTTGCGGGCGGACGCAATGAGCAAAAAGTCAGGCAGGTCGAATACGATGGCCTGGCACTCTCGGCTAACACCCGCTACGTGGAGGGGCAGTTACGTCTGCAACTGACTACGGCGTTCAACGGTCTGCGATCGGCCCTGGCTCAGTACCAGGCCACCCGTACGCAGGTAACGGCCTCCCAACAGTATTACAACGATATGCGCCGACTCTATCGCGAGGGACAGACCCTTTACATTGAACTGCTCGACGCTCAGAACCAGCTTATCAACGACCAGCTTCAGCTCAACATCAGCCGCTTCGATGCCTGGTCCAAACAGGCGGAGGTTGAGCGGGCCACTGCTTCTTTTTCATTGAACTAACCATTCCAACCACAGATAACCATGAAAATCTGGACACTGTTTATAAGCTTATCCGCCCTGTTGTTACCGGGTTGCCACCGGGAAGAGCGTATGCAAACACCCCTCGATGGCGCATCAGAAACCATCGCGGTAACCGTTCTACCATTGAAATCAGCCGCGCTTCAGTCTCAGGTAATGGCAACGGGCCTGCTCTCGACCCAAAACGAAGCCCGTTATGCTTTCAAGATTGGCGGAGTTATCGACCGTATCTGGGTGCAGGAAGGCCAGTCCTTTCGACGCGGCCAGCGGCTGGCTGCGCTCAAGGGGGGCGAAATCAACGATCAGTTGGGGCAGGCTGAACTGGCCCAGGAAAAGGCCCGGCGTGACTACGGACGGGTTGTGAACCTATACCGCGACAGCGTCGCCACCCTCGAACAACTTCAGAACGCCAAAACCGCCCTCGACCTGGCCCAGAAAACGACTAATCTGGTTGCCTTCAACCGACAGTACGCCTATATCTATGCTACCGTCGATGGATTTGTGACGAAAAAATTGGCGAACGAAGGCGAAGTGATTGCGTCCGGCTCAGCCGTGCTGGCCATCAACGAGACGGCTGGAGCACGCGCCTGGACGCTCAAACTGGGACTCAACGACCGTGATTGGGCCGCGACTACCATCGGCAACCGGGCGAGCGTTACCATTGATGCCTTTCCAGACCGCACGTTTTCGGGTACGCTCTTTCGGAAATCCACGGCCGCCGACCCCGGTAGCGGTACGTTCGGCGTGGAAGTGAAGGTCATGATGGCCGGGGTAAAGCCCTCGGTTGGGATGTTCGGCAAAGCCCGCATCTACACCAGTCAGCGCACCCAGCACACGATCATTCCCTACGAAGCAGTGATGGAAGCCGACGGCAACAACGCTTTTGTGTACGTGCCGAAGGGCCGTAACCGGGTGCAGCGCGTCCCCATCGTCATTGACCGGTTTGACGAGCGGCAGGTCGTGGTCAAACAGGGACTCGAACAGGTATCGGCCATCGTAGTCTCCAACAGCGCGTTTCTCAACGAAGCCTCCACCATCCAAATCGTCCGACAGCCATGAATCTCACCCAATTTTCCGTCAAGAATTATCAATTCACGCTGGTCATCTTCCTGATGCTGGCGGTGGTCGGGGCCGTGACGCTGCTGACCATGCCCCGTGCCGAAGACCCGCAGATCAACCCGCCCCAGTACCCTATCGTGATCGTCTATCCCGGTACCACGCCAACTGATATGGAGGAGTTGGTAGTCAAGCCTATCGAGAACAAACTCTACGAACTGGAAAACATCCAGAAAATTACAACATCTATTCAGGACGGGCTGGCTATCATTCAGCCCGAATTCAGCTACGGGGTAAACGTTGACAACAAATATCAGGAGGTGGTGCGCGAAGTCAACAGCCTGCGCCCGACGCTGCCCGCCGATATTTTCAGCGTGGAGGTTCGTAAGGTAGACCCGTCCGACGTGCGAATTCTTCAAATGGCATTGGTGTCGGAAACGGCCTCGCTGGCCCAGCTCAAACGTTATGCCGACAACCTCAAAGACGAACTGGAGAAAATTACCGATCTCAAAAAAGTAGAGGTGGCCGGTGCGCCGGAGCAGATCGTTCGGGTCGACGTGCAGGTGGATAAACTGGCCGGACTGCGCATCCCGCTGACGGCGGTGGTGGGTAGTCTGCAAAGCGAAAACGCCAACATTCCGGGCGGCAGCGTGGATGCCGGTGGAAAAAGTTTCAACGTCAAAACCAGCGGACGCTTCAGGGACGTGGACGATATTGCCGGTACGGTCATTTCGGGGGCCAATGGCCGCATCATCTACCTGCGCGACGTGGCGACGGTGAGCCTGCGTAACGAAACCGAAAAGCACCTGACCCGCATCAACCGCCACCGGGCTGTTCTGGTTACGGCAGCCCAGAAAGTAGGGGTTAACATCGCCCATACCAAGGGAAAATATGCGCCGATGGTGGCCACCTTCGAGAAAACCCTGCCGCCCAACATCAAGCTGGTGGCCAACTTCGACCAGGCCGACAACGTGGCGGGACGGTTGAGCGGGTTGGGCATCGACTTTGGCCTGGCGATTCTGCTGGTGCTCTTCACGCTGCTGCCGCTGGGCTGGCGGGCCTCGGCCATCGTCATGATTTCGATTCCGCTGTCGCTGGGTCTGGGCATCGTAGGACTGAACCTGTTCGGCATCTCGCTCAACCAGCTGAGCATCGTGGGGCTGGTGGTCGCCCTTGGGCTACTGGTTGACGACAGCATTGTGGTGGTCGAAAACATCGAACGCTGGCTGCGTGAGGGCTATTCCAAGCGGGTGGCTATTATCCGGGCGACGCGCCAGATTACGCCCGCCGTGCTGGGTACAACAGCCACGCTGGTTATCTCGTTTTTACCCCTGATTTTTTTGCCCGGCGGTCCCGGCGAGTTCGTCCGGGGGCTGCCGCTGGCGGTGGTAGCCTCCGTGATAGGGTCACTATTGGTGTCGCTGACGGTGGTGCCGTTCTTAGCTAACGTCTTGCTCAAGAACCACGAGAATCCCGAAGGCAACCAATTGCTGCGGCTGCTCAAGCGGGGTATTCACCTCAGCTATGCTCCCCTGATGGCCCGTGCGCTGGCCCGGCCAAAGACGACGCTGCTGGTGGCATTTGGGCTGTTCGGGGCATCGCTGGTGCTGTTTCCCCGCATTGGCTTCAAGCTGTTTCCGACCTCCGAGAAACCAATTTTTCTGGTCAATATCCGTATGCCCCTTCAGACGAGTCTCTCCGAAAGTGACCGCATTACCCGTCAGGTCGAAGCTACGCTGGCCCGTGATCCCCGCATTGAGTTTTTCACGGCCAATGTGGGCAAGGGCAACCCGCAGATTTACTATAACATACCGCAGCAAGAAGACAAGGCAGATTTTGCCCAGGTGTTCGTGCAGTTACCCGCTGCCACCAAACCCGTGGCCAAAAAGCAACTCATCAACGACTTGCGCCAACGCTTTGCCCGGTTCCCGCTGGCCCGCGTCGAAGTCAAAGATTTTGAGCAGGGACCTCCTCTCGATGCTCCGCTCTCGATTCGTCTGTTCGGCCCCAACCTCGACACGCTGCGTCGGCTCTCGTTCGTGGTGGATAACATCGTGCGCAGCAACCCGAACACTATCTACGTCAACAACGAGCTGAATACGCTCAAAACGGACGTGAAAGTGAACATCGACCGTCAGAAAGCCCGCACTTTGGGCGTACAAACGGCAGAGATTGACCGGACGGTACGGCTGGCCGTGGCAGGGCTGAAAGTCGGCTCTTTTTCCAGCGGGGCCACTACGGGCAACGACGATGATTACGACGTAGTGGTCAACGTACCCCGCGCCCGGTTTGCTACCCTGCGGGTGTTCGATAATCTTTTTGTCAACAACACGCTGGGGGTACCTGTCGCGCTTAACCAGGTGGCAACCATTGGCTTTGAGACTTCGCCGACCAGCATCAACCATTTCAACAAAAACCGCTTCGCTAAAATCACGGCCTATACCCGCAACGGGGTGCTGGCCAATGAGGTACTGAAAGACATCGTGCCAAAACTCGATGCCTTAAAACTGCCCGTCGGCTACCGCTATAAACTGTCGGGTGAAGCCGAAAGCGAGGGCGATGCGTTCGGGGGCAGCTTTCTGACGGTGATTCTGCTGACGGTGTTTCTGTTCATAGCGGTGCTGATTCTTCAGTTTAAAACCTTCCGGGGCATTCTCGTGGTATTATCGGTATTGCCGCTGGGCGTAGTAGGGGGCGTAACCATGCTCTATCTGACGGGTAATCCCATGTCATTTATTGCCATCATCGGCTTTATTGCCCTGGCGGGAATCGAGGTGAAAAACTCTATCCTGCTGGTTGATTTCACCAACCAGCTCCGGCTCGGCGGCACCCCGCTGGTTGAGGCCATTGAGCAGGCGGGCGAACTGCGGTTTTTGCCCGTGGTACTCACCTCGCTGACGGCCATTGGCGGATTAATTCCCCTGGCACTTAACCCCAACCCGCTAATCTCGCCCTTGGCCCTGGTACTCATCGGCGGCCTGATTAGCTCGACCATTCTGTCGCGTATTGTTACGCCAGTGTTGTACAAACTTCTGCCGCCGACGATCAACAGTGCCGATGAAGCGGAAGCGGCTCCCCAATCAACGAACCGCAGGGTGGCTGCCGAAGCGTAGTTACGCCCAATCGACAAGCTACGTTCCGTTTCACAATCATTCACCTTGAATCGATCAGTCAATTACTTTAAATCAAACATCCCAAATCAATGAAAACGTATTTGTTGACTACCCTGCTCACTTTGGTCCTGATCACCGGCCTATTCGCTCAAAACCCACCCAGTGCCATCCTGGGAGAATGGATGTCGCCCAAAAAAGACAGTCGGGTGCTGATCTACCAGCAGGGCGCGGCTTATTTCGGCAGGATTACCTGGGGAACGGGCCGGAGTACCAAAGATGAAAAGAACCCCGACCCTGCGCTCAGAAGCCGCAATTTAGTCGGCTTGGTCATTCTTGACAAGTTCAGCTACGACGGCAATGGCACCTGGAAAGACGGTACTATCTACGACCCGCGCGACGGAAAAACGTACGCCTGCAAGATGACGCTCAAGGATGCCGCTAACCTCAGCATCCGGGGGTACGTTGGGGTGTCGCTCTTTGGCCGCACCGAGGTCTGGACAAAATTCAATTAACTGACTGATGTTACGCAGATTGGGCTGATGTCCTCAGAAGGGTGAGTTCCTCGAACGCAGCCTTCAAGGCTGTGAGATAAATCTTAGCCTTAAGTTGCGCCTGGTTTAGCCGGGTGGCTTAAGGGTTGAATTGGCCTGTGAGCGAGCCTTGCTCTACGGTTCGCTCCGGTTTGCCTCCTTGCGACAAATTTGCGAACAGGAACTCTACAAAACGTCTGTGACTACTCCCGTCTCCAACCCAAGGCTGGGCGGCTATCAGCACGAACTGAGTCTATACGATTAACGTTTGGCACCTTAGAGGGGGTACTCCCGCTAAAGTGCCAAACAAAGAATATTAGGTTACTTGTACTTGAAGCTTGAATTCAAGGTTTGTCCGGTATGATTATTTACAATACCACCTACAGCGTTGCCCCTGAGATTGGCCCGGACTGGCTGCGGTGGATGAAAACATTTCAACTGCCAGCCATCATGGCCACCGGCTTGCCCACCGCCCACAAAATCCTGCGACTCCTGACCGAACTCGATAACGGGGCCATAACCTACTCGGTGCAACTCAATTTCAGCACCCTTGCCGACTACCAGGCCTATCAGAATTACCACGCCGACGCACTCCGGCAACGGATTCAGCACCGATTCGGCAACCAGTATATTACCTTCGACACGCTGCTGGAAGAATTATGACGGGATCGTGATTTTTTTTCGCTTTTTATCCACGGTCAGCAAAAAAGCCGGCAGCAGAATCAGGTTGGAAGCCATGCCCATCAGCAACGTAATAGACACCAGAATGCCCAGGGCAATGGTGCCCTGAAAGGTAGAGGCTGCGAAAATGGCGAAACCCGCAAACAAAATTATGGCCGTATAAAACATGCTGATGCCCGTGTAGCGGATGGTTTCAGAAAC
>JAYVAP010000648.1:0-2934 GCA_043750915.1 Spirosoma sp.
TATAAAAACTTTTGGTGGAAAAATTGAACTGACAAAGAGAATACAACATTTCCTTTTAACAGGCGAAAAATCTGTATATTCAGAGACCCCCAACAAACCCAAATCTAATTTTGACTGGAATACGGAAAAATTAAATACTTTAACTTTTATTACAGACAATTACAAAAATACAGAAAACGTCAGAGCATTTTTTATGGACGAAATTGGTTCAAACTTTTCTTTTAACGTGAAATTCATGAATTGGGTGAAAGAAAATGTGGGTGAAACTTTGGGAGATGCGGTAAAAGAGTGGAAGCAAATAGATAAATTGAAGAAGGATAAGAACTATGTATCTGAAATTGCACCTCAATTTGAATATAACAAATATCTGAGAGCATTTTTGGCCGACAATCCAGACTTAACAAGCAAAGATGCTATGAAATTTTGGAAACTGAAAAAAGCAAAGCGTGGTATAAATGAGTATGAACGGACCGACTTGAAACTAAAATAAAAACAGTCCACCACACAGAATTGGCAAAAATAAAGCCCTGCTCGTTTACAGAGCCTTTCTGATGCGCAGAACATGATGGCCTGGGCGAGGCCAATCGCTTGGTTGTTATCAGCCAATGGGCTTTTTACGACTAATCCGGAACTACAAATCAATCATCGTTTCGCTAACCGTATCCCGTATGAAAACAGCACTCGTTGTCCTTCTGGCCCACTGCTTACTGCTGACTCACGCCCTGTCGGCTCAGGATGCCCGCCCCGCCGGCCCGCCCGCTACGCCCAAACGACCCGTTACGGACACCTACTTCGGAAAAGCCGTGGTTGACAACTACCGCTGGCTCGAAGACATGAACACCGCCGAAACCAAAGCCTGGTTTAAAAGTCAGGGCGACTACGCCAACGCGATAATGGATCAGATTCCGGGCCGCGACCGGCTGATCGATACCTTTGCAGCTTACGATAAGCTGCGGTCGGCCCGTTATGCGGACATCACCAAACGCGGCAAAACGTATTTCTACCGCAAAACACTGCCCGCCGAAAAAGTCGGCAAAATCTATACCCGCACGGGCGAGACCGGACCGGAAACGCTGCTCTTTGATCCGCAGGCCCATGATAAAAGCAAAACCTATTCTGTGGCGGCTTTTACGCCCAGCCCCAACGGCAAGCAGTTGGTGATCGGTTTGCAGGAAGGCGGTTCAGAATTCGCTACCCTGCGAACCATGGAGGTGGCGACCAAAGTATTCAGCCCCGAGAGCATTACGGCCGTCTTTGGCGGTAGCGTAGCCTGGCTGCCCGACAACAGCGGTTTTTTGTATACGCCCCAGAACTCCATTGACACCAAAGATATGGCCGGCACCCTCAACAACAAAGCACGGCTGCACCGGCTCGGCAGCAATCCTGACACCGACCCGGACCTGTTTTCGCGGGCTAACAACCCCGGCCTCGGCATCCGGCCCGATCATTATCCCATTATGTTTCTGTCGGAAGATGACACGCAGCTGTACGGCCTGCTCAGTTCGGTAGATCTCCGGATCGATGCCTGGATGGCACCGGCCAGTGCGCTGAGCAAGCCCTCCATTCCCTGGCAGCGCTTAGCTGCGCCAACCGACAGTGTGTATGGTATTCGTAAGCTGGGCAACCGGATGTTTTTGCACAGCGTGAAGGGAGCCGCCAACGGTCAGATTCTGGTCACTGATGCCATGCGCCCCAACCCCGCCACGGCTACCGTGCTGCTGGCTGAAGGTAAGGAGAACATTACCGGCATCAATGCTACCAAAGATTTCCTGTTTGTGACCCTCAATGATGGTATCAACGACAGAATACGGCAGTACGACACCCGCAGCAACCAGTGGGCCGATATGCCGCTACAGCAAACCGGGTCGGCCGGTATAATGCCGCTCGATGCTCCGCGCAGCAACGAAATGATGGTTTTTATCACCTCGTGGAAACAGCCCGTAACGGTTTATGCCTACGAACCGGCGGCCAAAAAGATGGCGGTCAGTAATTTTAACGTAAACGTAACTTATCCCGGCACGGATGAGCTGGTGGTAGAAGAACTGGAAATACCGGGTCACGACGGCGTAATGGTCCCGCTCTCCCTGATTTACCGCAAGGGGTTGAAGCGCGACGGAACGGCCATTTGCTTCATGACCGGCTACGGGGCTTATGGTTATTCTGCCATACCTTATTTCAGCACCCGTATGCTGGCCCTGCTGAATCAGGGCGTTATCATTGCCGAAACTCATCCCCGGGGCGGCTCCGAAAAAGGCCAGAACTGGTACAAAGCCGGCTACCAGACCACCAAACCCAATACCTGGAAGGATTTTATTGCCAGTGGCGAATACCTCATTAAAAACAATTATACCAGCGCGGGTAAACTCGTTGGCGAAGGAACCAGCGCGGGCGGTATTCTTATTGGCCGGGCCATTACCGAGCGGCCCGACCTGTTTGCGGCCGCCATCAGCAATGTAAGCTGCTCCAACGCGCTGCGGATGGAAAACTCACCCAACGGCCCCGTCAATGCGCCCGAGTTTGGCACCGTCAAAGATTCGGTGCAGTGTATGGCCCTGTATGAGATGGATGCTTTTCAGCACGTAAAAGAAGGTACCAGATACCCGGCGGTGCTGTGCGTGGGTGGCATGAACGACCCGCGCGTGATTGCCTGGGAACCGGGCAAGCTGGCCGCTGCCCTGCAAAACGCCACAACCTCGGGCAAACCCGTGCTGATGCTGGTTAATTATGACAATGGCCATTTTACCGAAGACAAGCAGGTGACCTTCCGCAATTTTGCCAACCAGTATGCTTTTGTACTCTGGCAGGCGGGCCACCCCGATTTTCAGCCAGCGAAAGAAGCTAAAAAATAAAAAAAAACCTTCCCACAAAAACAACTGACCCCGCCCGGCAATTAAACCCCTCAAACGCGTGATGATGTCCCCGGTGGGTGAGTCG
>JAYVAP010000649.1:0-6259 GCA_043750915.1 Spirosoma sp.
GTTAGCTGGAATCTGCACAAATGACAGCCGTTGCCGGTCGTCGTCATCTTCCGGGCGCAGCCCCTGCAGGTTAGCCCCTTCGGCGTGTTGGGTAACAACCCCGAAGATAAGGACTTTGGCCAGCAGCACCGGAAAGGTGTGCGTATAGTCATACAGCATCGGGGTGAGCGTGGGGTAAATGGCCCGGTCGAAATAGGCGGTCGCTTCGGCCTGCTCGTTGGCGGTCAGATCGGCGTAGGTGCTCAGTTGCAAGCCATTTTCGGCGAAAAGCGGCAGTAATTGCCCGGTGAAAACGGCCTGCTGATCCCGGAAAAACTGCTGCGAGGTGCTGAACAACGCTTTTCGGAACGGTATTTCGCGCAACCCCGAATAATCGACCCGCTGCTTGTGGTAGTCGAGGTAATTATATAAACTGCCGATGCGGATGGAGAAAAACTCGTCGAGGTTAGACGCGGAAATAGCCAGAAATTTGAGCCGTTCCATGAGCGTGCGGTTTGCCAGGGGGGGGGGCAGACTGCGGGCCTGATCGAGCACGCGCTCGTTGAATTTCAACCAGCTCAGGTCGCGGCTCAGGTAATTACTCTGGTCAATGACGGTGCTGACTTTTTCGCTGACCTTGGCCATTTTGTCGGGTGGGGTTATCGCCTTATCGGGCGTATGCTGGGTGAACCGGGAAATAAGATTTCCGAGTATACTGCGGTTGGCGTTGATGGAGTAGGGCATGAGCAGAGAAAAAAAGGTCAAATACCGCAAAAAAGCGGACTTTTCAGCCCGCTTTTTGCCTTTTTCGATTAAATGTCGATTTTGGCGTACTTGGCATTTCGTTCAATAAACTCGCGCCGGGGGGCCACTTCGTCGCCCATCAGGGTCGAAAAAACGTGGTCGGCATCGGCCGCCGACTCCACCGTTACGAGTTTGAGCGTCCGGCGGGCGGGGTCCATGGTGGTGCTCCAGAGCTGCTCGGCGTTCATTTCGCCGAGTCCTTTGTAGCGTTGCACATGCACACTTTCTTCGCGGCCGCTGCCGGCCAGTTGCTTAACGGCGGCTTCGCGCTGCGCTTCGGTCCAGCAATAGCGTTCTTCCTTACCTTTTTTAACGAGGTAGAACGGAGGCTGGGCAATATAAATAAATCCATTGTCGATCAGCGCCTTCATGTTGCGGTAGAACAGGGTCAGAATCAGCGTTCGGATGTGGCTGCCGTCTACGTCGGCATCGGTCATGATAATGATTTTGTGGTATCTTAGTTTATCTAAGTTCATCACCGTCTCATCATCTTTCTTTTCGAGCCGGATGCCCAGGGCGGTCCAGATGTTTTTGATCTCTTCGTTCTCGTAGATGCGGTGCTCCATGGCTTTTTCCACGTTCAGGATTTTACCGCGCAGGGGCAAAATGGCCTGAAAAGCCCGGTTTCGTCCCTGTTTGGCGGTGCCACCGGCCGAGTCGCCCTCTACCAGATAGAGTTCACATTTTTCGGGATCCGTGTCGGAGCAGTCGGCGAGTTTACCGGGCAAACCCATGCCGCCCATGAAGTCTTTGCGCTCGGTCATGATGCGCTTGTAGGCGAGGTCGGCGGCAATGCGGGCCTGCGCCGATACGAGCACTTTTTTAACGATGCCCTTGGCGGTATTGGGGTTTTCTTCGAGCCATGTTTTGAGCAGGTCGGCCATGGCCTGGCTCACGGCACTCACCACGTCCTGGTTGCCCAGCTTGGTTTTTGTTTGCCCTTCAAACTGTGGTTCGGCCACTTTTACCGAAATCACGGCGGTCAGCCCTTTGCGGAAGTCCTCTCCGGTAAAGCTCACCTTGCCCGAGTTCTTGGGCAGCACGCCGGGGTTTTTATCGGCATATTCCTTCAGCACCCGGGTTAGTGCCGAGCGAAAGCCCTGCACGTGGGTGCCGCCTTCAACGGTGCTGATGTTGTTGACGTAAGACATTACGTTTTCGCCAGCCTCGTAATTATAGACCAGGGCCACCTGCACGGGCGTGGGGCCTTTGTCGTTCTCCATGTAAACGGGCTTCATGCCATCGAGCGAGGGGCGCGTCTGATCGAGGTACTGCACAAACTCGACCAGGCCACCTTCCGAAAAGAAATCGTCTTTATTGACGGGTTCTCCGGCTTCGTCCAGCTCACGCAGGTCGTTCAGGAAAATGTGGATGCCTTTGTTGAGGTAGGCCAACTCGCGCAACCGGCTGGCTACGGTGTCGTATTTATAGACTGTTTCGTTGAAAATAGTGTCATCGGGCTTAAAATGCACCGTCGTGCCCGAATCATCGGCATCGCCAATCACACGAACGTCGTATTGGGGGAAGCCAATTTTGTAGGCCTGCTCAAAAATTTTGCCTTCGCGGTGTACTTCCACGCGCAGGTCGGTTGAGAGGGCGTTCACGCAGGAAACGCCCACGCCGTGCAAACCGCCAGAAACTTTGTAGGTGTCTTTGTCGAACTTACCGCCCGCGTGCAACACAGTCATAACCACCTGCAGGGCCGAAATACCCATTTTAGTGTTGATGCCGGTAGGAATGCCCCGGCCGTTGTCCTGAACGGTAACGGAATTGTCGGGATTGATGGTCACGGTAATTTTGTCGCAGTAGCCTGCCAGGGCTTCGTCGATGGCGTTGTCCACGACTTCCCAGATCAGGTGGTGCAGCCCGCGAATGCCCACGTCGCCAATGTACATGGCGGGGCGTTTTCGAACGGCTTCCAGGCCTTCCAGCACCTGAATATTGTCGGCACCGTAGTTACCTAAGGCAATGTTGATGGGGGCATCTGCTTCAATCAGTTCGTTGGTCATATTGAATTCGGATAATATCAAAAAAAGTGCTGTCGGGGGTGCCCAAAACGGTGCGTGGGCAAAATCATTACAGATTGTAAAAATACAAAATTTCCGCGCGTTTTCCTACGCTGCCCGGCAAGATTTATTGAATCGTCCAGAAATTGACCAACCGGGCTGTTTGTTACCCTATACGTTGCCCGTAGCGAGCTTATGAGCCATAGTGGTGATGTCGATAGGCCCGCGTCATCTTGCGGATAAACGGGTCAAAACAACCCAAAGCAGGTAGATTTGCCCGGAAGGTTGTTTCCCCAAAAAGTATCATTGCCGGATAACAAAAACCCTCGGGCCAGTTTGTGGCTGGGCGAGGGTTGCTACCGGCGGGAAAGGCCAAAAAAAAACCGGGTCGTTAGTATCCGGCTCAAGAAAAACCGCGTCAACACTAATCTTCGGGAAAGGGTATATACACAAAACCGGCAAAATCGCCGTGTACCACAAACAGGCAGCAGTATTCGTCGGGGTTTTTGTAGTTCTCCTGCCACAGCGCAACCGAGTCGGGGCCAATCAGCTCCCGCTGAATAAACTCGTCTAAGAATGATGCCTTATAGTGCCACTGATTGTCGAGTTCAGTGGCCCCGATGAGTAGCTGGCCAACGGGAATATCACGCCGTGAGGCCACAAATACCGGAAACGCCGAAAAGCCCCGCGTTCTGATTTGGTAAGAGGCATCTTTCAACTGATCGGACACTTTAATAAAATCCGACGAAATCGCCCCCATCAACTGTTTGTTGACATCATACGAATTGGCATCGTCGAGCAGGGTATTTTCGTTGCTGTGATTGATCATAAAAGCGGTGTTTGCGTGGTTGGGTACGTTGGCAAAAACGAAGACAACCTACTGTGTTTTCGACTTAGAATCTGGCGGCCAGCAGGAGGTCTAAATCCTTGAAGCGCATGTTGAACTGGCGGGCAATGTAGGCGTTAGTGAGCGTGCCTTTGTGGGCATAAACACCTTTCATAAACCAACGGTTCGCATACATCATTTGCTCAATGCCGCCCGTGGTGCCGGTTTCCAGCAGAAACGGCAGAAAAATATTGCTCAGGGCCAGGCTTGCCGTGTAGGCCACGCGGGCGGCAATATTGGGCACGCAGTAGTGAATAACACCCATGTGCTTGAAGGTGGGGTGCTTGTGGCTGGTCATGCGGGAGGTCTCGAAGTTGCCGCCCTGATCGATGGATACGTCGATAATTATTGAGTCGGGTTTCATCCGGCCTACCATCTCTTCGGTCACCACCACGGGGCTGAGGCCATCGTCGGCCCGCATGGCACCAATCACCACATCGGCCCGCTGAATGGCCTCGGCCAGCGTATCGGAGTCGATAATGGCGGTGTACACGTGCTGCCCCACAGCATACTTAAGCCGCTGGAGTTTATAAAGATGTTTGTCGAACACTTTCACATCGGCACCCATGCCAAGGCACGTCCGAACGGCGTATTCGGTAACGGTGCCCGCGCCGAGGAGCACGACTTTGGTGGGTGGAACGCCGGTGATGCCGCCCAGAATGATGCCCCGCCCATTGTCGGCATTGGTCAGGTATTCGCCCGCGATGAGCATAACGGTGCTGCCGGCTATCTCGCTCATGGACCGGATAATGGGCATTCCGCCCCCCTGATCCTCTATATACTCGTAGCCGAAAGCGGTCAGGTTTTTCTCGTTTATTTTCTCGAAGTAACTGCGGTCGTGGGCGGGCAGGTTGAGGGCTGAAATGACCGTGCTACCCGATTTGACGAGGTCAAACTCACCATCGATGAGCGGCTCTACTTTCAGAATCAGGTTGGCTTCGTATACTTCGTTGGGGGCATACGCAATTTGGGCACCGGCTTCGCTGTACTCGTTGTCGGGAAATTTGGCTTTTTCGCCTGCGCCTTTTTCCACGATCACGTTGTGGCCGTTACGCACCAGAATAGCCACGGCTTCGGGGGTGAGGGCAATGCGGTTTTCCTGAAGGGCTACCTCTTTGGGCAAGCCAATAAGCAAACTACTCCGGTTGGTTTTCACGGCCAACGTAGCTTCTTTTGGGTACAGGGCCGTTTGTTTGGCTAATTCCTCAAATCCGGTCATGCAAAAAAACGGGTTTCTATGTGTTTTTGTGTTTCCGTTCTATGGTGCATTTAGAAGCAGAGCAACCTAAATACGCAAAACCTAAACACCTAAAAACTAATGGACTAATTCGGTTATCACCGTTCGGCGACCATCCGGGTCGGCTGTCAGGCCAATCCGATAGTACGAAGCGGGCCACAGGGCCCGGATACGTTCGGGCCACTCAACAAAGCAATAATTTTTCGAGTCGAAATATTCCTCGATACCAATATCAAGGGCTTCGGCCTCGTTGCGTAGCCGGTAGCAGTCGAAATGGTAAATGGATTTGCCCTCGTGGGTGGTGTATTCATTGACGATGGAAAACGTGGGGCTTTGTACCAAGCTGACCACGCCCAGTGCCCGGCACAGTGCCTTGATGAGGGTGGTTTTGCCCGCGCCCATCTCCCCCTCGAACAGCCACACCGACTGGCCTGCTGCGCCCGCATGCTGTCCCTCTGCCAGTAGCCGGTGCGCTACGGTGTCGAGTTCGTCGAGCTGGTGGAAATGCAGGGTCATGGATGGTTTTATAATAGCCCGTAAAGATACGGATTTCAGGGCGGATGGTACCGTTGTTGATGCTTATGCTATAACAGCGCGATCTCGGACACCGACAAGCCGGTTGCATGTACAATGTCGGCGATTGGCTCACCCAGCTTCTTCATCATCAAGGCCATTTGGCGAGCCATGGCCAAACGCTCTTCTTTAGCCTTTCGGGCTTCATCTTCTGCCTTTCGGGCTTCATCTTCTGCCTTTCGGGTGGTTTCTTTGAATTGGCGGGTTTCTTCTTCTGCCTTTCGGGTGGTTTCTTTGAATTGGCGGGTTTCTTCTTCTGCTTTTCGGGTGGTTTCTTTGAATTGGCGGACTTCTTCTTCTACCTCTCGGGTTTCCTCTTCTGCTTTTTTAAGCCGATCTTGTACTTCTCGGATAGCCGCTTTGTAGGCTTCATCGGCCTCCTGCTGCTCAAACTTCATGGTTTCTGCAATACTGGCCTGGTAGTGCAGATCATCTAAGTAACGCTGATATTGCCGGTATTCAGCGTCTGGTAGCTTGGTAATGTTCCATTGTTCAGCCGCTTCCCGCAACCCTTTTGCCCGGAAAGTCTCCTTGATTTCGCTATTTTTGAAAAAGTAAATCCATTCGTCGAGTGAGTCGCGGGCGTAATCATCGAACTGGTTTACCTTGATGAGGTATATTTCGGGGTAAATTTCGGCAATGGTGTCGCCCTGAAGGAGTTTCTTCTGCCCTTCCGATAACTCCAGCACATCGCCCGAATGGATGCCCCGGAACGTGGTTGTGCCATGATAAACATAGTCAGTGCCCTGACCCAGGTCGAAGTAAACAATGCTG
>JAYVAP010000650.1:0-3321 GCA_043750915.1 Spirosoma sp.
GCGTAACATCAGTGAGCAATACGCCTGGAATTTCTTCAGAAGTAGTTCTTTATAAATGGTTACGCGCTTATTGTCAGGATAATCTTGCCAAACTGTTTGCCTTCGTCCATCCGCCGTAGCGCGTCTTCGGCATCGGCCAGGGCAACCGTTTGGTCGATGACGGGTATCATTTTCCGGTCATCGACAAAGGCGAGCATATCGGCAAACTCGCGCTCGGTCCCCATCGTCGATCCATAAATAGACAGCTGTTTGAAAAATACTTTCGGCGGAGCTACCTCGGTAATCGTGCCGGTGGTGCCGCCAAAGAGGGCAATCCGCCCGCCCGCTGCCGCCAGGTCCACTAATTTGGCGAAACCGGCTCCGCCCGCGCTGTCGATAATCACGTCGAAATAGCCCCGTGCGGCACTGCCGGGGTGGCTCCCGCCGATTTGGGTCATCAGCGTTTTTGCCCAGTTGGGTTGGCGGTAGTTCACGCCCCCGCTGGCTCCGAGTGCGGCTGCCTTTGCCAGTTTTTCGTCGGAACCGGATGTTGCCCACACTTCGGCCCCGCTGCCCACGGCAAATTGCAACGCAAAGAGGGCTGCGCCCCCGCCAATGCCCGTTATCAGCACTTTTTCGGCGGGCTGGCCAACGTGTAAACCCGCCCGCGTCATTAGCGCACGCCAGGCCGTTAGCCCCGCCAGGGGCAACGCGGCCGCCTGCACAAAGGTCAGGTGGGTAGGTTTGGGGTGGATGTATTTTGCCGGAACGGCCACATACTCGGCAAACGTGCCATTGGCGGGCATACCCAGAATGGTAAAGTCCGGTCCGTAGAAGGCGGGATTAGGTCCCCAGTTCAGCGAACAGTTGATGATAACCGCGCGGTCGCGCCAGACCGGATCCACACCCTCGCCCACTTCTGCCACCACGCCCGCCCCGTCGGACCCTAAAATAACGGGTAGTTTGATGCCCGGATACTGCCCTTTCTGAATAAAAACGTCGCGGTGGTTGAGCGCAGCGGCTCGAATCTGTACCAGCACCTCGCCCGGCCCGGCGGCAGGCATGGGTGCGTCGATGAGCTGAACGGGCTGGTGGGTTCCGGCAAGAAGAATGGCTTTCATGATACAGGCAACAGCGTAAAAGGCTGACGGTTTGGTGAAGGGCTGAAAAAAACGAATGACGTATCTTTGTGGGGCAATTAGCGAACACTTATGATTCGATTTTTTAATGAGGATGTTTCCTATAAACTACCCCAAAAACAGGCAACGCGCCAGTGGCTTAAACAGCAGGCCGGGCGCGAAGGGTATGCCGTTGGCGACCTGAATTATATTTTCTGCTCCGACGATTATGTGCTACAGATTAACCGCGAACACCTCCGGCACGATTACTACACCGATATTATTACGTTTGACACGGGCGAAGACGAAGGCCGGATCGAAGGCGACATTTTCATCAGCGTCGACCGGGTGGCCGACAATGCCGCCCAGTTAGGCATTCCGGCCGAGCTGGAAATGCGCCGGGTGCTGGCCCACGGCCTGCTGCACCTGTGCGGCTACGGCGATAAAACCGCCGACGAACAAACACAGATGCGGGGCAAAGAAGAAGCGTGGCTGGCCGGGATGGTTTAGCGGCACTGCCCGCCCGGGCGGCCCATCCCTGGCGGCCCATAATACTTTAAAACCACTCGTTTTTCATGGCTACCGTTACGTGATCGGGCGAACAAAGCCGCGTTGCGAGTCCCTGAATTTTCACTAATTCGTAGGCATAAAAGTAGCGGGCAGCCATGCGTTTGCCGGCATAAAAATCAACGTCGTCGCCGGGTATGCCGGGCTGGTTGGTTTGCGCAACCGTTGCCTGCCGGAGCCATTGCCACGCCAGCACCACAATGCCAAACAACTCCATATAGAGCGTGGCATCTGCCAGAAAGGCTTCGGTATCGGTAGTGGCGATGCCGAGCAGGTGCCTCGTAACGGCATCGAGCGTTGTGAGCGCGGCCGTCAGCTGATCGGCGAGGGACTGAAGTTCGGGGTGCTGGCGGGCGTTGGCGAGGTCGGTTTGAATGGCGGCCCGGAGCAGCTCAACCGCCCGTCCGTTCTGCATAGTCACTTTCCGGCCCAGCAAATCCAGCCCGTGGATGCCCGTGGTGCCCTCGTGAATGGGGTGAATGCGGGCTTCGCGGTAAAACTGCTCAACCGGGAAATCGGTGGTGTAGCCTGCTCCGCCCAGAATCTGGACGGCCGCGCTCGTGGTCAGCGTGCCCATTTCGGCGGGGTACGATTTGGCAATGGGTGTCAGTAAATCCAGCAGCAGAGCCGCATCGGCCTGTTCGTTGCCTTCGCCCGCGTGGGCCACGTCGGCCAGCGTGCTGCAATAGAGCAACAGCCCGAGTGAGCCTTCCAGCACCGCTTTCTGAAACAGCAGCATCCGTTTCACATCGGCATGGCCAATGATGGGAATTTGGGGCAGAGCGGGGTTTTTCTCGGTAATGTGCCGTCCCTGGGGGCGTTCGCGGGCATAATCGAGCGATGCGTAGTAGGCGGCTGTGCCAATAGAAACGGCGTTCATGCCCACGCCAATGCGGGCTTCGTTCATCATCTGAAACATGTAGCGCAGTCCCTGATGCGGTTCGCCCACGAGGTAGCCCAGCGTTCCGTCGCTGGCTCCAACCATCAGATGCGCAATGGGGGCACCTTTGTAGCCCATTTTGTGGTAGACACCCGCCGTAAGCACATCGTTATCGATCAGGCCATCGGGGGTTATTCTTTTTTTAGGAACGGCAAAGAGCGAGATGCCTTTGGCACCCGCCGGCCCGCCTTTGATTTTGGCCAGCATCAGGTGTACCACGTTTTCAACGGCATCGTGGTCGCCCGCCGAGATATATATTTTTTGCCCACGAATTCGGTAAGTGCCCACTTCGGGGGTGGGTTCGGCAGTGGTGCTGATGTCGGAGAGCGACGAACCAGCGTCGGGTTCGGTGAGGGCCATGGTGCCCTGCCAGCGACCGGCATACATGGCGGGCGTGAACTGCGCCACCAAAGCTGCCGACCCAAAAGACCGCAACAAATTAGCCGCTCCCGTGGTCAGAAAAGGAAACACACTGGCCGAATAGTTGGCCGCGCCGAAGATAAACGTAGCCGCGTTCATGATGGTAGCCGGGAGTTGCTGCCCGCCTTCGTCGTAGCCAAAAGGCGCGTTGATCCAACCATCCTCGCCAAACCGGCGAATGATTGACCCCAGCTGCGGATGCACCCGAATCTGGCCATCAACGAGTTGTGGCTCCTGCCGGTCCATCACCGTCAGCAGGGGCCTGAGCAGCGTTTCGCTCAGTTGTCGGGCTGCGTC
>JAYVAP010000651.1:0-2160 GCA_043750915.1 Spirosoma sp.
GCAAAAACAATATCGCAGCCAGCGGCTTCGAGTTGTTGGCAGTCATGGTCCAGCGTGCGCGGGTAGCGGGCGAGGTCGTCGGGGTTGTTAAACTGCACCGGATTAACAAACACACTGGCTATGACCAGATTGCTGGTTTGCCGGGCCGTTTCGATGAGGGTCATGTGGCCTTCGTGCAGGGCACCCATGGTGGGCACCAGGCCAATGGAACGGGTGGGGCGGAGGGGAGCAAGGTGCTGGCGCAGCGCGGCAACAGTATCGAAACGAATCATAACGGTTGGCTTGGTTTGGGGCTGCAATGATACGGGATCAGCATCTTTTTTGGGCATTATGTATTGAAATGTGGGAAAAAATTGCCTAATTTTGTAAGTTTTTTAGGTCACTCAAACAGCACATTCCGCCCGTTATATGAGCAAACTACGTATCCTCTACGTTGCCAGTGAGATCAATCCCTTCCTGAAAACGTCAGATGTTGCCGATTTCGTCCGCAAACTGCCGCAGGCCATGCAGGAGCGGGGTATGGAAATCCGCATTTTAGTGCCTCGTTTCGGGTTGATCAACGAGCGTAAAAATCGGTTGCACGAAGTAGTGCGCCTGTCGGGGATCAACATTGCCGTGGGCGACGAAGAGAAACCCCTGATTATCAAAGTAGCCTCGATTCCAACGGCTAAATTGCAAGTCTATTTTATCGATAACGAAGACTATTTCCAGCGGAAGTACGTTTTTCATGACAAGGAGAACCGCTTCTACGACGATAACGACGAGCGGGCCATCTTTTTCTGCAAAGGGGTTCTGGAAACGGTTAAGAAACTCGGCTGGGCACCCGATCTCGTCCATTGCAACGACTGGATGACCGCCCTGATTCCGCTGTACCTCAAAACGACGTACAAAAACGACCCCATGTTCAAAGATGCCAAGTCGGTTTTTACAGTCTACAACAACGCATTCGAGCACCGTTTCGAGGGTGACATCATTGAGAAAGCCCGCATGATGGACATCGACGATTCGATGCTCAACGAGTTGAAAACTGCCGACTTTCCCGGCTTTATCAGGATTGGTTGCACCTACGCCGATGCGGTGGTGCGGGCCGAAGAAGAGTCGAGCGAAAGTCTCAACGCCATTTTAACCGATTTACCCGAACATAAATTTGATGCTGCCGAAGATGAAGATGTCGCAGAACGCTATTACAACCTCTACACGCAACTGGCTGGGTAGACTGTGTCTGCTGGCGGGTGCCGTAGCGGGCGTATTGTCCTGCGAAGAACCCAAAGAAATTGGCTTGCCCCCCACCACACCAGTCGATGTTTTATATACCGATACGCTGACCATCGTCCGCGAAACTGTCCGGTTCGACTCCATCCGCAGCAATGATCAGAGCAACCTGATGGTTGGCGGCTACACCGACCCGCTGTTTGGAAAAATAGAAGCCAAAGCTTTCGTGCAAAGCCGGCTGGCCAGTGATTTTGTGGTAACCGATACGCTGACCAAAAACGTGACGGTCGCCAGTCGCATTGTTCACGATTCGACCCGCTTAGTGCTGGACCTGAACGGAGCCTGGTATGGCGACACCACTAAAGCGCAGGAAATTCAAGTGTTCAGGATGATCGACAGCCTCCGGGCCACGGCCAACTACGACATTCAAAGCACCGTTTCTACCGAAGCACAACCCCTTGTTAAGCAGTTGATTCGGCCCCGGCCAACTGCCCGAGATTCGCTCAATGCCCGTTTTGTACTGCCTGCTTCCTATGGACAACAGATTCTGGCATTGGCTAATACGGACGCGGGCAAGCTGGCGAACCCGGCGGCTTTTCAGGCGCAGTTCCGGTCGGGGTTGCTTCTGGCAGCCAGCCCGGCAACTCAGTCGGCCATTTTGGGGTATTTGCCCGGTTTTATTTCGAATAGTAATATCATCTACGGCTCTTTTGTGGTTGTTTATTATCACGTTGCAGGCGAAACATCGAGACGGCAGCAGTTTTTGCTGCTGAGTGGCAAACGCTTCAACCAAATTACCGCCGACCGCGTCGGCACGCCCTTAGTGTCGCTGCAAAAAGGCCAGACACTGGCGGCTGCAGCCACGCAGGGTCGAACGTTTATTCAGCCGGGCACGGGCATTGCCACCAAGCTGATGTTTCCAACGCTGACCGATCTGGCTAAACTGGG
>JAYVAP010000652.1:0-2468 GCA_043750915.1 Spirosoma sp.
CTGCTGGAAATCACCTCGCCCGAAATCGTGCAGTTCATTCATCAGTTGAACACCCACAAAGCAAAAGAAGACAAGTTTAACCGCGCCGACCGGATTGGCTACCGGAAACAGCGCGACATCGTGCGGTCGGGCATGGCCCAAACCGACGTGCAGATTCGCGCCATTCAAACGGAACTGGGTCTTTTGGAAAAAACCTGGCAGGTGGACCGCCAACGCTTAGACTACGAACTTGCCGACGCGAACGAAAAACTCACCCGCAACCGCCAACTCTTCGCCGAGAAAGTGATTGCTCAGGTGGATTTCCGGCAGTTTGAAATTGCCCAGCTAAGAGCATTGACCGCGCTGGCCAATGCCCAGATTGCCTGGCACAACCGGCAGGCCGCGCTCCGGTCGCAGATTGCCGGGCTTCAATTAGCCCAAACCTCCTCCGGCAGCACCACCGACAAAATCCGCGCCGACGAGCTGTCGAGTCAGTTTCAGCTACAGTCCGACTACGCCAACACCCAACAGATGTTTGCCAACCTGTTTGGTAACTACGCCGTTTTGGGGGGCAGTATCCTGATAAAGAGCCGTATGGCGGGTCAGGTGGCCTATCTGTTCGATGGTGAACTGGAAGTAAAACCGAGCGTTACCCTGCTCAAAATCAGTACGCGAAACAACCCCGGTTACGGATTCATCAAATGTCCGCCCTCGCTCATTGGCCGACTGCGAAGGGGGCAGGAGTGCCACCTCAAAATTGCCTCGTTTCCGTTTTACGAGTGGGGTACGCTGGCGGGCAAAACCACCCAAATCAGTGCCGCCCCCGACGAAAATGGCGCGTTCAACGTGAATGTAGCCTTCGAGTCAAACAGCCGGATGCAGCCGTTCCTGCAAACCGGATTAACGGGGCAGGCCGTCATTATCATTGATAACAAAACCCTGCTGCAATACTTCTTCCGTAGCACCATCAAAACGTATTATCAGTTTGTGCAGGGCGAGTTTATAGAGACAAAGCCGGAAAATGGATAATGGTGACTCGCAAAGGACTTGTTCTCCGTCCATCCTAAACTAATTGCGATTCTGGACACAATTAGTTAACTATGCCAATAGTTATACAAACAAACGCATAAACCATCAACTTTTACAATGACCTCATCTATTCTTAGACCTCGCCAATGGCTCATTATGAGCGCGTTGGCTGCCGGTAGCCTATTGGCCCAACCGCTGCTCCCCGGCTTTGGTGGGCAGGCACAAGCTCAGGCTGCTGCCACCGTTGCCCTGCCCGAAGGCGTGACCAAAGGAGCATCCGTGGAAGGTATCACCGAGTACAACCTCAAAAACGGCTTGAAGGTGCTGCTCTTTCCCGATGTCTCGAAGCCAACCATCACCGTGAATATCACCTACTTGGTGGGGTCTCGGCACGAGGGATTGGGCGAAACGGGCATGGCTCACTTGCTCGAGCACATGGTGTTTAAAGGCTCTACCAAACACACCAACATTCCGCAGGAACTGACCTCGCACGGAACACGGCCCAACGGCACTACCTGGCTCGACCGCACGAACTATTTTGAGACGTTTTCGGCTACCGACGAGAACCTGAAATGGGCACTCGACCTCGAATCGGACCGGATGGTAAACTCGTTTATCAAGAAAGAGGATTTGGCCACTGAGTTTTCGGTGGTGCGGAACGAGTTCGAAATGGGCGAAAACTCGCCCGGAAACGTGCTGAATGAGCGGGTTGTGTCGTCGGCTTATCTGTGGCACAACTACGGCAAATCGACCATTGGCAACCGCTCTGATCTCGAAAAAGTCCCCATCGAGAACCTCCAGGCGTTTTACAAGAAATATTACCAACCCGACAACGCGGTGCTGGTGGTAGCTGGAAAAATTGACGAAGCCAAAACACTGGCAATGGTCAACGAGTATTTTGCGGGTATTCCGCGCCCAACACGGGTGTTGCAACCCACCTACAGCATTGAGCCGATTCAGGATGGCGAACGCTCGGTAACGCTCCGGCGCGTCGGCGACACAAAAGTGGTTTCGGCTCTGTATCACATCATGCCCAGCTCGCACCCCGACTATCCGGCAATGAAGGTGTTGCTTGATATTCTGACTGACCAACCAAGCGGGAGATTGTACAAGGCCCTGATCGAGACCAAGAAAGCCTCGCAGCAGTACGGCTATTCGTTTATGACCAAAGACCCCGGCTATGCCTACTTTGCAGTAGAGATGCTAAAAGAAAAGTCGTTGGACGAAGCCAAAGCCATTTTGCTCAATACGCTCGATTCGATAGCGATCAAGGCTCCGACCAAAGAGGAGGTGGATCGGTCGAAGGCCAAGCAGTTGAAGTATGTGGAAATGGCGTTTAAAGATGTAGAGCAATTGGGCAAAAGCCTGAGCGAGTATATTGCTACGGGTGATTGGCGGCTGGTGTTTCTGTACCGCGATGTCCTCGAAAAAGTATCGCCTGCCGATGTGAAGCGGGTGGC
>JAYVAP010000653.1:0-5412 GCA_043750915.1 Spirosoma sp.
GTAAGATACGAGCTATTGCCCCGTCTTAGCACGTAGCGGATGTGTCCCCACCCGGAAGGTCTTTGATAAGCCGAAATTGCGGATATTGATATCGGACCGCCGAAGCGGCCGCGTTTTCGTCTCTATCGTGCTTAGTGTGGCAATGGACGCAAGTCCATTCCCGTTCTGAAAGCAGCAATTCGCCTTTGTGATGCCCACAGTTGGAACAAATCCGCGAACTTGGCTCAAATCGCCCTATCTGCTCAAAGTTCTTGCCCTGCCAATCACATTTGTAGCGAATAAAGGTCTCGAACATTGACCAGCCTACATCTGAGATGGCGCGGGACAGACAACGATTCTGAACCATCCCTTTGATGTTGAGATCTTCCAGCACTACCGTATCATACTGCCGCTTCGGCGGTCCGATTGACTATCGCAGTTGATATTTTGTGCAGAAAATCTTTCCGCTGATTGGCTACTTTCTCGTAGAGTTTAGCAACGACTAACTTCTGTTTTTGATACCCTTTACTCTGTTCTTTAACGCCCTTCTTAAATCGACGTTTCATCGTTCGTTGCTCCACCCGAAGGCGGGACAAGGAATTAAACAGGAATTTAGGATTCTCAATTTTAGTCCCCAGCCTGGATTCGCCGTCTGATAGGGTGGCAAAATGTTTCAGGCCAACATCAACCCCGACCGACGTTTCACGTTCGATAGGGGCTTTTGCGGGTGCATTCTGCCCCGTTTCAACCAAAACAGAGACGTAATACTTGCCCGTTGGTGACTTGCTGACGGTGGCACTGCGGATGGCCCCGGAGAATTGGCGCGAGACAATCAGCTTGACCCATTTGAGTTTGGGGAGAAACACTGTGCCGTTCTCCCAATTCACCTTCGTGCCAGCCGGAATATGAAACGACTGTTTGTTCTTTTTGGACTTGAACTTGGGAAAACCGGCCCGGCCTTTGAAAAAGTTGGTGAAGGCGTTATCAAGATTGCTGATTGCGTGTTGGAGCGAATGAGTAGGCGACTCGTACAACCAATCATGCTCCTGCTTTAAGTCAGTTAGTTGGCGCATCAGTTCAAAGCAATTCACCAATACGCCCGCTTCGGCGGTCCGATTTGGTATGTGCCTGTAACTTTGCGTCTAAGGCCAGATTGTAGACAAACCGAACGCTGCCAAGCACCCCGTTTAAATGGGTAGCCTGTTCAGGTGTTGGTGCCAAACAATATTTATACGCCTTTAACATAGACCCAAGATACGGTCTTTTGACAAAAGATACAGTCTTTTGACATAAGAAAAAAAAGATATATCAGAAATAACTAACGGCGTATCCCCCGCCTGAAGGCGACGGTCGGCCGCTGCCGGAGCATGTGCCGTTTATTTATCGTCAAAGATAGCAAAAGTCTGGCGGCAGAGAAGCCCGTCAAAATAAGTTAGCCCAGAAGCGGACAGAATTCATTTTCAGGCGTTGTATGAGCAGATTCTAATCCTGTTTCATGCAACTCACCATCACGCCCGAAAACCCGCTCGAATGGTTCGCCCTTCGCGCTAACCTCGCTCCTATTCCGCTCCTGCACGCCCAGATTATGCCGGTGCTGGCCAAAGCCGTGCTCGAAGCCGCCGACAAAGGTGTTTTCGATGCGGCCAAAGATGGCCCAAAAACCCTGGACGAACTCACCACCGCCCTCGGCCTGAACCGCAAAGCACTCGGCGAATTGATGGGGTTGCTCACGGCCATGGGCTATTTCACCTACGGCAACGACCGCTTTGCCCTCACGCGCATGGCCCGGCGCTTTGCGCTCAAAGACGACCCGCAATCGGTACACGGCATGTTGGTGTTCAACAACCGCGTTATGTGGGACTGGCTCAGTCAGCTGGGCACTTACCTGGAAACGGGAAAAGGGATTCAGTACCACGATACGCTCTCGACCGAGCAGTGGCACTATTATCAGGAAGGGATGGTGGCTGCCACCAACACCGAAGCCCGCGAGTTTGGCCGGCGGGCACCGGTGCCAAAAAACGCCCAAACGATGCTCGACATTGGCGGCTCGCACGGGCAACACGCGGTGGCACTGTGCCAAAAAATACCCGCCCTGACAGCCGTGCTGCTCGATTTGCCGCCCGCCATTGAGCAGGCCGCCCCGCTGCTGGCCCGGCAGGGCATGGGCAACCGCGTTCGGCACCAGCCCGGCAACGCACTCACCGATGATTTTGGCGATGCTCAGTACGATATTATTCTGCTGTCGAGCCTGGCGCACCACTTCACGCCGGAGCAGAACCAGCTGGTCGTCAATAAGGCAGCGCGGGCTTTGCGGCCGGGGGGCGTGTTTATCGTTAACGAGTTTATCCGGCCCGAAGTGGGGGCCAAACCCGAACTGGCCGGCACCAGCACCGATCTGTTTTACGGAATGACCAGCACGGCGGGTAACTACACCATCGCCGAAATTCAGGCCTGGCAGCGGGTGGCGGGGCTAACGCCCCATAAGGTTGTTCACTACCGAACGTTGCCGGGCCGGGCCATGGTGGTGGCAAAACGCTGACAGCACACCGGCCCGAAGCCGGAAAACGGCACTTTACCAGCCAGCAGAGAAACGACCGGTCAACGCTGCGTACCTTTGGCAAACAGATTACCTCTCCTATTTGATTTATGAAATTCAAAAAACACGTTTTCATCTGTACGAATCAGAAAGACGCACCTAAAAAAAGCTGCGGTACCGAGCACGGCCTGGCCCTGATAGATGCCTTCAAAGCCGAACTTGCCGAACGTGGCCTGCTCAAAGAAATGCGGGCGCAACGCACCAGCTGCCTTGATGCCTGCGGATTTGGCCCCGTGCTGGTCGTTTATCCCGAAGGCACTTATTATGGCAATGTTCAGCTGACCGACGTGGCCGAAATTGTGGAAAGTCACTTGGTCAACGACCAGCCAGTGGAGCGGCTGATGCTGAATTTTCCGGCTACTATCTGATTTTTTGATAAACCTGCTGCGTGGATTCCGCTAAAAACACCCCCTAAATGGCCAGCCTCCCGGTGGCAACCTGTTGAGGTACCACCGGGAGGCTGGCCATTTAGCTTTGCGCCCCAACGGGCGGGTCTGTTCAGCGACCTCGCACCAACCGCAGCACCACGGCGATGACGGCAATCACCAGCAGTACGTGAATCAGTTTGCTGGTGGCAATGCCTACCCCCAGAATACCAAAAAAACCCAGCAGCCAGATGATAATCAGAATGACCGCAATCGTGTACAGTAAGTTACCCATGAGTTGTGTAGTGAATGGTGAATAATGATGAAACAAAACAAATTCGGCACTGCGTGATTAATCAACCTACGGTCCCCAACTGCTTTACCTTTTAGACAGATAGGGTGCTGATTTGACTTTGAGACGAACATATTTCTTTCGGGTCACTCCCCAAACCCGCCGAACCTTACCTGTTTTCTGTTTTTTTGGCCGCTGCTATGACCTATAAGCACCTGTTTTTCGACCTTGACCATACCCTCTGGGATTTCGACCGCAACTCGGCCGAATCCATTGCCGAACTCTTCGATACCTTTCGGCTGACCGATGCGGGCGTGGGATCGGCGGCTGAATTCAGCACCCACTTCATTGCCGTGAACCGGCAGCTGTGGGCCGATTATGACCGGGACCTGATCACGCACGACTACATCCGGACGAATCGGTTTCCGATGGTGTTTCGGTCGCTGGGGGTCGATGAAATGGCCATTCATACCGACCTGAATGCCGAATACCTCCGGCTGCTGCCCCGCAAAACACACCTGCTGGAGTCGGCGCGGGATGCCCTGGATCACCTCAAAGGCCGCTACGCCATGCACATTATCACCAATGGTTTTGCCGATATTCAGGCCATAAAAATGGACAGTGCCCAAATCAGCCACTACTTTACGCACGTGGTTACCAACGGCGTGATCGATGCCAAGAAGCCAAATCCCGCCATTTTCCGGTATGCCCTCGACCTTAGCGGGGCCGACGTATCCGAAAGCCTGATGATTGGCGATAACTACGAAGCCGATATTCTCGGTGCCAAAGGCGTGGGAATGGATACCGTTTTCTATAATACGGCCGGTGACATCGTTCCCGACCCACCAACCCACGATATTCGTCACTGGAACGAACTAATGGGTATTTTATAATCATGAAGCATTTTCTCTTTTTTTTGATGTTCCCCGTTTCTGTGCATGCCCAAACCGTTGACGTGTGCGTCTACGGCGGCACCTCGGCGGGGGTGATGGCGGCTGTGGCGGCCAAACGGGCGGGTAAGTCAGTCCTGCTGATCGAGCCGGGCAGGCACCTCGGCGGCCTGTCGGCGGGCGGGCTGGGTGCTACCGACATTGGCAACAAAGGAGCCATAACGGGCCTGGCACGGGATTTCTACCGGCGCATTGGTAAACATTACGGCAAACTGGAGCAGTGGACCTTTGAGCCGCACGTGGCCGAAGGCTTGTTTGGGCAATACATACAGGAAGCTCGGGTGCCGCTGCTGATGAACTACCGGCTCACAGAAGCAGCGGTCAGGAATCAGACCATTACCCATATTACGGTGGAAAATACCACGGCTCCGCACAACAAAACCAACCGCGTTGTTCGGGCCAAACAGTTTATCGACTGCACCTACGAAGGCGATCTGATGGCCAAAGCGGGCGTGGCCTACACGGTGGGGCGCGAAGCCAACAGCCAGTATGGCGAAACCTGGAATGGTGTTCAGCTGCTCGACAAACACCAGTTTCCCGACGGTGTCGATCCGTATGTTGTTCCCGGAAAACCCGAAAGTGGCCTGCTCTATGGCATCGGCCCGGCCAAACTCGCGCCCAACGGCGCCGGCGACCGCGCTATTCAGGCCTACAACTACCGCATGTGCCTAACCAACGATCCGGCCAATCGCCTGCCCATCAGCCGCCCCGCCGGGTTTGATTCCACAAAATACGAATTATTGCTGCGGCAGATTGCCAAAAAAGAACCCAAAGAACTGACCTGGAACCTGATGCATTTTGTGATGATGCCCAACCGCAAAACCGACATCAATAACTGTGGGGGTTTCTCAACGGACATGATCGGGGCAAATGCCGACTACGCTAATGCCGGCTATGCCCGCCGGACCGACATCATTCGCGACCACGAAGCCTATACCAGAGGCTTTTTTTACTTTATCGGCCACGACCTGCGTATACCTGAACACCTGCGTAGCGAGATGCTCAACTGGGGCTACCCCAAAGACGAATACGTTGATAATGAGCACTTTTCACACCAGTTATACATCCGAGAAGCCCGGCGATTGGTGGGAGCTTATGTGATGACGCAGGCCAATTGCGAGGGCAAAACTAAGGTGACGGATGGCATCGGGATGGCAGCCTACACCATGGATTCGCACAACTGCCAGCGGTTGGTGGTGGCGGGTGCTGATGGCAAAGCCACGGTTCGGA
>JAYVAP010000654.1:0-2368 GCA_043750915.1 Spirosoma sp.
CCCGGCACCTGGTTCTCCGATGGCTACGGCGACTACATCAAGCATTTTATGGAGGGCATGGCCGCTGTGCCGGCCTGGGCACCGGCGGGCGAAAACCACCTGCTGCGCTCCTCGTCGGTGGTGCAAACGATTGATTACGGAAAAGAGGCCATCCGGTTCAAAACCTACGACCCGGCCGCCAGCGTGGTGCTGCGCCTGAAGGCCAAACCCCGGCGCGTGCGCGTAGCCGGGCGGGACCTGGCACTGGCCGGCTACGCCGGTGCCAACAGCTGGACGTGGCAAGCCCTGCCCACGGGTGGTGTAGTTCGACTAACTTATTCGACCGGGCATGAAGTAGTTGTGGAGCACTGACGCGTTTGTATGCTGGTGCGTTACTACCTAAACCTCTTTCTTTCATGACTTTGTTTCCCGCCTGGCCCATCCGCTTTTTAGGCGGATGGGTTCTGATTATTGGGCTCGCTTTCGCCGGCGTTGCCCAGCCAAAACCCGGCCCGACGCTTTCCAGCCCGGCCCGGCTTTCGATGCCTGCCAAAACGGCGCAGCCGCTCGATACGCTGTTGATTACGGGTAAGCCGGGCCACACGCTGACCGTGCGCGACGGTGCCGGTACTGAATACGTGCGCAGCGCGGGCGGGGCAGTGGTGCCGTTTGTGGTGGGCGGGGCACTGGGAACCCACACCGTTTCTGAAACCGACAGCCGGGGGCGAAAAACCGAACTGGCCCGCTTCACGGTAGCGGCCACCACCCGCATTCAGGATGGCGGCTACTACGGGCAGATGTTCGATATGTTTCACAAAGGCATGGGCGATCATCTGGGCAAAACAGTCTGGAATGGCAAAACATACCGCTATTTTGTGCCCTGGATTCTGGACCACGGTCATACCATGCGGGGCCAGAAATACTTCCGCAGCTACGGTGCCGAATTTGTGGATTTGCTGCGCGAATCCCAGCGGACCGACGGCATGATCTACAGTTTCATTCACTACATGCCCAGCCCCGATTACTACCTGACGCGGGATAAATTTTCGGGCTATACCCAAAAAATAGGCGACCGCTATTTTACCCGCCAGCCCACCGAAAATCACCCCGAATACATGTATGTCAACACCGTTTATCAGTGCTGGAAATCGGGGGGCGATGCGGCCTGGTTGGCCAAAACGCTGCCCTCGGCGGCCCGCGCCCTCAACTATGCCCCCAATGATCCCGCCCGCTGGAGCAAACGGTTTCAGTTGCTCAAACGCGTTTATACCATCGACTCCTGGGATTTTGCCGTCGAAGATGAATACATGCCCGACCTGGGCCTATCCAACAGCATGATTATTGACCCCGAAAAATCGAAGTTCGGCGTTTTTTTTGGCGATAATACCGGCTACGTAGCCGCCTGTTTCGAGCTGGCCGAGATGCTGGAGAGTGCCGGGCAAACTGCCGATGCCAAAAAATATCGGGAGCGGGGCGTGGGCGTGAAAGAACGGTTAGATAAACTGGCCTGGAACGGTCGGTTTTATACGCACTTCATCGACGAGGACCCCACCGTAAAACGAAACCTCGGTGTGGACGAGCGTTCGCAGCTGGCCCAGTCCAACGCCTACTCGCTCAACCGCCCCCTTAACCTGAACCAGCGTCAGGCTATTATCCAGTCGTACCTGTCGCTGAAGAGCCACCTGCCGGTGGGTTCGCCGGGCGAGTGGTATTCTATTTATCCGCCGTTTGGGCGGGGTTTTGGTGACCACGGCGATACCTGGCAGTACATGAACGGGGGCGTGGGGGGCCACGTGGCGGGAGAGCTGGCGCGGGGTGCTTTCGGGAGCGGCTACGAAACCTACGGTGCCGATATTCTGAACCGGCTTTTTGAGCTGGGGAAAAAACACGATAACAAAATTTATTTTTCTTATACCGGCTCCCTGCCGCCCCCGCCTGCGCCACCCATTTTCAAAACGCTGAACCTCTTGCCACTGGCTAACATGGACACCTGGGACCAGGGTGGAAACGGCGTTTTTCCGTGGATGCAGTCCAAAAAAGGCGACGATTTGCGGGAGTTGCCCGTGGGTGAGCAAATCTTTGCCGGTGTGCCGTTTACGCTGCCCGATCCGGCCAAAAACAACCGGCGGGCCGTAGTGGCGGTCTCCCGCCGAACCAACTACCCGGCCACGGTGGAGGTGCCCGTCAACGATACCACCGCCTGCGTGTATCTGCTGCATACGGCTTCCAAACCGGCCTCCGAAAACGTGGTGGGTACGCTGGTGTTCGAGTATGCCGACGGAACGCGCAAAACCCAGTACCTGCTGGCCGAAAAGCACCTGACCTACTGGTGGTTCTCCGAACTGAAAACCGATTATTCGGGGGTGGCCTGGCATGGTAAAAACCCCGT
>JAYVAP010000655.1:0-9465 GCA_043750915.1 Spirosoma sp.
GTGAGCTGCACGACAGGGCTCAGGGGTAAGGACGCATGCCGGGCGGGGTGACGTTTGTCGACACGAACGTGCTCGTGTATGCCCATGACAGCAGCGAATCCGTGAAGCAGCCGATCGCGGCAGAACTGCTCCGAAGCCTCTGGGAATCACGATCCGGCGCGATCAGCACGCAGGTCCTCCAGGAGCTGTACGTCGTCACGACCCGGAAGTTCAAGCCGGCCATGCACGCGGCCGAGGCCCGGGATCTCATCGTCCAGTACGGTGCGTGGCCGCTGGTCCAGGCAGACCTGACATTGATTCTCGCTGCGACCCAGCTTGAGGAGGACGAGACGATCTCGTTCTGGGACGCGATGATCGTGGAGGCGGCCCGTCGATCGATATTGTGGTGGAGAAAAACCGGATTGCCCAGATCAAACAGGTTGGCTACCCCGGCGTGGCCATCGACCCCAAAAACAGGCCCCCGGCAAACGCGGGCGACAAAGAACTGAACTGCGACGGTATGTTTCTGATGCCGGGTTTTGTGGATATGCACGGCCACATCGGCGGCAAAGAGCAGGGGGCCAACGCCGAGTATGTGTTTAAGCTCTGGCTGGGTCACGGCATCACCACCATCCGCGACCCAAGCTGCGGCAATGGCTTAGACTGGGTGCTCTAACACCGCGCCAAAAGCAACCGCAACGAGATTACGGCCCCGCGCATTCTGGCCTATACCGTGTTTGGGCAGGGTAGTAAAGACCCCATCACAACGCCCGACCAGGCCCGCGCCTGGGTGCAGCTGAATGCCAAACGCGGAGCCGATGGCATCAAATTTTTCGGGGCCGAGCCGGGCGTGTTTCGGGCGGCGCTGGACGAAAACAAAAAATTAGGTCTGCGCTCGGCCTGCCACCACGCGCAGCTGGAAGTGGCCCGGATGAATGCCCTGGCAACGGCCCGCGCAGGCCTGACCTCGCTGGAGCACTGGTATGGCCTGCCCGAAAGTTTGTTTGCCGACAAAACCGTGCAGGACTACCCCGTCGATTATAACTACAACAACGAGCAAAATCGCTTTGAAGAAGCCGGAAACCTGTGGCAGCAGGCCGCTAAACCCGGCTCCGACCGCTGGAATAAGGTGATGGATGAACTGATTGGCCTCGACTTCACCCTCGACCCAACCTTTAATATATACGAAGCCAACCGCGAGTTGATGCTGGCCCGACGCGCCGAATGGCACGATGACTATACCCTGCCCAGCCTGTGGCGATTTTATGGACCAAGCCGGATTTCGCACGGATCCTACTGGCACAACTGGGGCACGGAACAGGAAGTAGCCTGGAAAAAAAATTATCAGTTATGGATGCAGTTCATCAACGAGTATAAAAACCGGGGTGGGCGCGTCACAACCGGCTCCGACTCGGGATTTATTTATCAACTCTATGGCTTCGCCTACATCCGCGAGCTGGAACTCCTGCGCGAAGCCGGTTTTCACCCGCTCGAAGTGATTCGGGCAGCTACCATCAAAGGAGCCGAAGCCCTCGGCATGGCCGACCAGATTGGTTCGGTGGAGGTGGGCAAACTGGCCGATTTTGTGATTGTGAAAGAAAACCCCCTGGCTAACCTCAAAACACTCTACGGCACGGGCGCTATTCATCTTACCGACAAAAACGAGGTTGAGCGCATTGGGGGCGTTACCTACACGGTGAAAGACGGTGTGATTTACGATGCCAAAAAACTCTTGGCCGATGTGCGGGCATTGGTTGCGGAGGCCAAAAAAAAGGAAAATTTTGAAATCACCCAGCCCGGCATGGCACCCAAAGCGGGAAGCGTGTCGGGCGGAAAAAACTAAACCAATCGTTTTTCTTCCTGTTTGGCCCGCTGCCGGAGCAGCCAGGGAACAAGGAGAAAGCTGACACTGCTCAGCAGGAGCGAAAAACCCGTTTGCACCGCGTGCAAAAACGTAGCGGTAATAACGCCTTCTGTCTCGGTCATGCCATAGCCCATCAGCACGCGGCTAACCAGAAAATGATAGGTGCCCAAGCCGCCCTGCGTTGGCACCGCTAAGCCGCCCAGTGAGCTGACCGTCAGAATAGTAAGCGCGGCCGATGGCGGGAGCATGTGGGTTTGGGCGGTGGCAAAAAACAGCACGTACGTGGTCAGAAACGACAGGCCGTTACTAAGCAGGGTCAGGCCCACAAACAGGACCGGCCGTTTGAGTTGCCGGATGCCCATGAACCCCGTGCCAATGTCGCGGCCAATGATCAGCACGCGGACCACAAGGGGGTGGCTGCGGTAGCCCCGGTTCCTGAGTATCTGCCCGGCCAGTAAGAGCAGCAACACAGCTACCGCCAGCCCGCCAACCAGCAGCAAAACGGTGTGCTGAAAGCCCACGAACCGCGCCAGCAGATTGCGCATGTACTGCGCCACCCGGTCAAATTCCAGCAGGAGTGTCAGGCCCACCAGCCCGGTCAGCATGAGCAGGTCGATAACGCGTTCGGCCACTACCGAGCCGATGCCTTTGGCCAGCGGTACGCCGTCGGTTCGCTGGAGGGTGCCGCAACGGGTTAGCTCGCCCGCGCCGGGGACTACCATGCTGGCCAGCGTGCCCGCCAGCAGAGCCACCGTTGTTCGGAAGAGCGACGGCCGGTAGCCCAGTGCCTGTAGGGTAAGTTGCCAGCGGGCCGCCCGCGTGAGCTGAAACAGCCCCATTACTGCCGCTGCCACCAATAGCCAGCGGTAATCGGCCTGTCGAAACTGCGCCACCAGTTCAGCAAGTGGAACATCTTTAAGGACGTAATAAAGCAGCCCAACGGCCAGGAGAATAGGGATTGTTTGCCGGATAACTGCTTTGTTCATGCCGCCAAGTTCGGGATTTCCCGAAAGAAATTATGCGCAATGGGAAAGACTGGCCCGTAATTTGTAAATTTGATTTTTGATTTGAGCCTAATTACCCATCCCAAACGAACGTTCTCTGCTTTTCAATTATGTCGAAGAAGCGAAAAGGCCCGTCTGTTCCGGTCTCCACCCGCCCACCCGTTGTGTCGGCGGCACCATCACCTGTTCAGGCACGCCCGGTGGCACCCGCCCCGCCCCTGCTGCCCGAAGCGGAGCGTCCTTTTGTGCTCATTCGATTTGACCGGCGGGTGAAGTGGTTCATTGGCATTTGCGTTGGTTTGTTTCTGGTGCTAACCCTGGCCAAGATCAATTATTCGTCTGTTGGGATGTGGAACACCGTTATTCCCGATGGCTCAGATGCCAAACGGGGCATTGTATCGGGAACGCCGAAATCCATACGAATTGATGAGTGGGGGGTGGTTACGCCCTTTATGATGTCGCAGGCGGATCGCGGTTTTCCCTTGGAGAACCCCGCCATTGGTGGCGAGCGGGTTGGCCTGGTAAGTTATTATCCGGTGAGGCATTTTATCGCCATTTTCCGGCCCGACTACTGGGGGTTTCATTTTCTCGACCTCGAACGCGCTTTTGCCTGGCACTGGAATTTTGTCATTTTCTTTAATCTGATTGCCGTCACGCTGGTATTCTTATTGCTAACCCGCAATCAATTCTGGCTATCAGTGCTGGGGGCTTTCTGGCTGGTTTTTTCGCCGGGTTTCGCCTGGTGGTCTTTTTTCTTTTTAACGAGTATGTTCGGCGGCTGCGCCTTACTGCTGGCATCCATTTATGTTTTTTACGCCCGCTCTGGGCGGGCAATTGCGCTGGCAGGCATGGCGTTTATCTGGTCACTGGCAACCTACGCACTGATCATTTATCCCCCTTATCAGGTTCCTTTAGGCTACCTGCTGCTGCTGTTGCTCATCGGCTTTGTGTGGCGCGACTTTCGTAAAGAATGGCTATTCGACAAGATATGGATTAAGCTGGGTGCTTTTACTATTGCTTTTGCAGTGCTGGGTGTAATTTTTTACGCATTTTATACCGATGCCAAATCCACTATCGATGTTATGTCCAACACCGCTTATCCGGGCAAGCGGAGCGAAATAGGGGGAACAGGTTTTGTGGCAAACTGGTTTTCCGAGTATTATTCAGGCTGGTTAACAAGCAATGAACAATTCCCTAAAAGCTGGCTTAATAGCTGCGAACTATCTCATTTTGTTACCTTCACGCCCATTATCGGAATTTGCCTTAGCGTGTATTTTATAAAGTTACGGCGAGTCGATCCGCTGCTGGCTATTGTTTTAGGGTATGTATTCTTTCAGTTAATCTGGATTGAAGTGGGCTTCCCGGCCTGGTTAGCAAAAGCTACCCTATTTAACATTAGTCCAACACGCCGAACTCAGATCCCGTTTGGTATTGCCAATGTAGTACTGGCCATATTATACCTGAGTTATATCCGGATACAAAAAATAAAATTATCGGGTACGGTATCGGCCTTTCTGATAGCAGCTGTTTTTGTTTTTATGGGTTATGCCGCCTGGTTAAATCTCACCGATTCGGAAGGTTTCTATAAAGCGCATCAATTATTTCTGCCAACAGCTTTTTTTATCCTAATTAATTATTTGCTGTTGCCCGTAGCGTCGTTTCAGCACAAGGAATTAGTGGTAGTGGGCGCACTGGTTGTATTTACATTGCCGAGCCTGAAAATAAATCCCATTGGTAAAGGCCTTGCGCCTATCACACAAAATGCGCTGTATCAGAAAGTACACGAAATTCATGAACAGGATCGGGATGCCCGTTGGGTGGTTCTGGGCAGTCAGTATATTACGTACTTAGTAACCGCTACGGGGGCCAATCAGATTAGCGGTGTAAAAAACGTGCCGGATTTTAAAACAATGGCCGTGCTCGATCCGGGCATGAAAAGAAAAAATACCTATAATCGATACGCCCATACAGTATACAATTCCTATATCGACCCTGCTCATCCTGATTCGGTTATAATACAGAATACATTTGAAGATGGTTATCAGGTAGGTATTGATCCCTGCTCACCAAAATTGCAGCAATTGAAAGTGCGTTACTTTATATTTGATCACCCCCCGCAGCCTGCCGAAATTCGGTGTCTGACACCCGTTGCCACGCTGGGTTCTATATCAATCTACAAACGACAATAAGCCGGTATGACCATCAATAAGCCGCGCATACTGATTGTGGTGCCCTGTTTCAACGAAGAAAAGACCATTGCTCAGGTGGTGAATCAGATCAATGACTGTGGACGTACGCACGCGCTAAATCTGGATATTCTGGTTATAAATGATTGCTCGACCGATAATACGCTGGCCCGAATTAGGGAACTCGATTGTTTGTGTCTGGATTTGCCAATTAATCTGGGTATTGGCGGAGCCATGCACAGCGGTTATCGATATGCTTACCGGCATAAATACGATATCGCTGTGCAAATCGACGGGGATGGCCAGCATCCTGCCTGCGAGTTGCCCGCTTTATTGCGGCCAATATTGAAAGATGAAGCCGATGTAGTGATAGGCTCCCGATTCCTGAACCGCGTTGGTTTTCAGTCAACGATTACGCGCCGGATTGGCATTCAGTTTTTTATGTGCCTCAACCGGCTACTTATTGGGCAAACAATTCGCGACAGTACATCTGGTTTTCGGGCGATGAACCGCCGAACCCTGGCCATTGTTGACCGCTATTATCCCGACGAATATCCTGAGCCGGAAGCCATTGTTCAATTTGGTCTGCATAAACTACGTATGTTGGAAGTTCCCGTTGAGATGTTGGAAAGACAGGGTGGTGTTTCGTCTATCACTTCGTTAAAATCGATATATTATATGGTGAAAGTGACTTTAGGGTCTTTGTTTATTTTTCTACGCTTAAAAAACAGCCGTCTCTAATGGATTCAATACCCTTTAAAGTGCAACTTATCAGCATCGTGGGCGTGCTGATTTTTATGTACGTTGTTGTCCGGTTAATTATTCGTGGGAAGCTGCGGGAAGAATATTCTATTGTTTGGATACTCGGCACATTAGTGCTGATTGTATTTTCTATCTGGCGACAGGGTCTTCAGGATATTGCTGCGTTGCTAAATGTTTATTACGCGCCATCGCTCCTTTTTTTGATTGCTATTTTTGCCATTATCTGCTTCCTGCTTCACCTATCAATTGTTATCTCGAAACTCCAGTCCCAAATTAAAGATCTGGCCTATGAACTGGCTATTCTTAAACAGGCGCAGTCGACTTAATAATCGCCAATGATTTCTACAGTCTTACCCATGAATCAGGTATTAAATCATTAGTATCGGTGGGCCATAAAGGCCGGTTAAACCATTTTTTTGGCGCAATCACTAATTTATCCTTGTGGGGGCTGAGCCACGCTGCCCACCAGGCAAACGTGCTGTTTGGAATAATAAAGTGTTTGCATTGGTGCATTAATTGCAAATAATGACCAAATTTTTCCCCAGCATACTGGTGATCGACGTAGATAACAGGTGCCTGGATTTTTAAATTTTCCTGACACCACTTAATGTCGTCAGAAAATACGAAATAATGCGGTTCATCAACCCCACTCGCTATTTTTTCCTCCGCCTGGCTATAATAAGCTAAACTGGCGGTACCATGTACCGGGTTGGTCACGAAATCGCCCCGACGAACGTTTACACATACCGAATTGGTAGTAGAGATGGTATCATAAAGTAACTGCGTTTTGGCAGGAAGGCGAAAAGGAAAAGAGAAATCAGCCCGAATTATGGGTGCAATGGCTTCAAAATACTGCGGGCTTTGCCAATAGCCACTCAAATAAAGATTGCCACGGCGGGTTAATACTTCCCGGTTAAAGTGAAAATGTTTTTCCGGCACGTACTCAGTAGCCTGAGCCGGAGAAATTTTATTCACTATTCGGCGCAACAGCGGTGCCGTACGACCGTAAGAAGAAGCCATTTCACTACTGGCAAACCGGACAGGCAGATCGAATAAATCCAGATCATAGTTTCTAAAAACGAAACCCTTACGGCGGGGCCGCCGGTCGTCCAGAAATTGTTTGTCCAGGAATAAATCTGTTTGATTGAGCAAGGCCATGTGCCGGCCGATGGCATACTGAAACATTTGATTGCCCAGCCCCCCCATTAATTCAACAGTAATCATGCGGCTTTGTTTGAGCAGACCTGAAATGAGTTATTTTTTGGTTCCCAGAAAATGATACCCAAAGCACATCAGTTCGTCAGATTGGTTTTTTCGTCGGTTGAGCCGGTTCAGAACGCGCAACGCGAGTAGTAACCACCCCATTTCAATTGGATTAACCTTCGACCCGGAGTATGTGCGGGCTACCATGGGTACCCGCATGATTTCCTGAGCTAAAAATTCGTAAAAATTACCGTTCGCTTTCAAATCTAAAATATTATAATGCTCGCCCAAAACCTGCTGGTAAAAATAGCGGTTGAAACCAGTAGCAAAATGATAGGGCGAAAAGTGGGTGATGCTACAGAAGGGAGCTGTTATAATTAAATGTCCTCCCTTTTTTAATACACGGGTCAACTCCTGAACAGCCCGGTTAGGATCGGGCACGTGCTCGAGTACCTCGATGCACATGACCACGTCGAACGACTCGTCGGGAACGGGAATAGCCACAATGTCTGAAACGATATCAATCTTTGAGGTATCGAACTGGTTCGTTTGTAAACCAATGCCATCGCCCTGACCATTATACTGGTTAAAATCCTGACTAACATAGTTCAGGTGGCTGCACCACGCTTTATACTGTAACTCACCCGCGCCTGCGTCCAGAATTTTTAATCCAGCCGGCAGATTTTCGAGCGTTTTTTTGAGCCACTTTTCACGCGTGGCTACGTTTGTAAGGTCGACATGCGGCAATAAACGCTTAACCCATCGTTTTGCCTTGTCCTGCCCGGCGGCTATTTCCATTTTTTTATTTGTGTTTAATTAATTCAAAGATGCCGCATCCGTAAGTGCAGTTGAAGTTTACACCAACGGCGGCAGATTTCCAATCAATATTTTCGACAAAATTCTCATTGTCATCAATATAAGACAGGTTTGCAATGTGGTAGTTTGACTCGAACAGTCGAATCAGATACGAGACATCAAACACCCGGTGTGCGTTATAGACAATACCCTGAGGGCCAATGGGAACCGAGAAGTAAAAACGTCCGCCGGGTTTCAGAATTTGATAAATAGTGGCAAGGGCTTTTAGGTGACCATCTATATCAATGGGATCGCCATACCGCCCCAAACCAAAATGCTCCAGCGCGTGTAAGGCTGAAATCGAATCGGTGTAATGGTGCAGGTCGGGGGGTAAAGCCATCAGGTCGGCCTGCCGAAAACTAACGTTTGGAATGGGTTTATGAAGCGGTCGAATATCAAGAATCTCGATGGGCCGGAACGTAGCCACATGCGCCACAAATCCATCAATTCGCGAGCCAATATCAACGTGTCGAATGGGGGAATTTTTGAAAATTTGTTGCGCCACAAATAAGTCCTGCTGAAAATAATGCTTCGCTAAATGACCGCTCTCCATATATCGATCCAGCAGGGCCGGATAATAGCTGCGAACCGGAAAATCGGTTCGCCCCTGAAGTTGTTTTTTTAGTTCTCTATAGTCACTGATATAAGGAGGTATGGCCTTAAAACTATTCCAGACCATTTGTGACCCAATTTTGATAAGCCGACTGAGCATAAAATTTACGCGTTGAAAAGTTTACGGGTTTTGTCCATGATTCGTATTAAGAATTTTTCGGAACCTAAGTTAATGCCGATGGTGAGTAACTTTAATAGTAGCCGATGTTTTAAAGAGGCTTTGTAACCAAAGTCCTCGACGAAACTTTGCTTAATGTCCATATTAACAGCCCATTTTCGACGCAGGTCTGTAAAGACGGTATTGGAGTCGTGTATGCGATACTGCACTAAATATTCTGGCAAGTTTGCCACTTTATAACCTGCTTTCATCAGACAAAAAAAGCTGTAATAATCATTCAGTGCCGGGAACCGGAGCTGATAAAAATCGCCGGTTAATAGATGGTTCCGAAACATAATGGACGGATGCCCAATGGTACTTCGGTAGTAAAACGCCTGATAAATACCCTTATGTGTAAGCGGGTATTGACGCGTGCCCGTTGTGTGTCCCTGCGCATCAATAATTTCCAGAAAACTACCCACTAAAAAAACCGTTGGATTGGTGTTTAAAAAAGCTACCTGTTTGGCCAACCGACTGGAATGCGCCACATCATCCGCGTCTAATTTAGCAATATACTTACCTTTAGCCATCTTATAGGCCATGTTGCTTGCTTTCTCTCCCCCGTATCCCTGGGCCACTTCATTGGTTATGAGGCTGATTCGGGCATCCTTACGGGCATACTGCGCCAGCATGGCAGCTGTCGAGTCGGTTGAGCCATCGTTGACGATAATCAGCTCAAAATCGGTCAGGCTTTGCGCCAGCACACTCTCAATGGCGGCTGCCAAAAACCGTTCGCCATTATAAACGGGCATGATTACCGATACAAGCGGGCTGGTTGAGGCATCCATGGGTTAGTGCAGGGCAATTATTATACCACAATACTCGCAACTTTACCAGTATATC
>JAYVAP010000656.1:0-9750 GCA_043750915.1 Spirosoma sp.
AAAAAAGGATAAATCAACTTGGTCCGGATACTGCTTCCGTCATTGCTATTAAGGGAAGTATTATTGTTGATTTATCACCGCAGGGGTTTGTTGACGACAATCATACCACCGAAACTGCAACTTATTCCATTTACATAAAAGACCGTGCGGGTCATCAGAGTAATACTATTCAAACAACTACTCTAACAATTAATAAGTAGATAAAGTATGTTACAAAATAAAAACCCGCCTTTTGAGCGGGTTTTTTCGTCTGGGTGGCGGGATTCGAACCCACGACCTCTTGCACCCCATGCAAGCACGCTACCGGACTGCGCTACATCCCGAATGGTTTTGCAAAGATAATCGGCAACGATGAATATCAGGTAACGAGTGAGGAATAATTTCGCCCCCGCTACCCGATATTCGTCCGTTTCGGATTAGTTTTTACCACTGCCCTGTGTGGCGGGGGGCGGTGTGGTAGCCTGCCGTTTCTGCTGCATGGGGTTTGGCCCCTGTGGAGCAAAGGGGCTGCTGCGCTGTTTGAATAGCTGGAAGCGCGTGGGCTGGGCGGTGCGCGGAAAAGAATTGTTCTCCGCGTCGATATCGGCGATTTCCTGATAGGGGTCCAGCGTCCACTGCGTCACTTTTTTGCCGGTTGCAACCACCTTTTTGATCTGCCCATCGTTAAACCGCCAGATTTCGGCCGGGAAGCGGGCCACCGAATCGGTACCATCTTCAAACTGCATCCGCAAAATCACGGGCATGGGCAGGCCCCCTTTGTTTTTCAGCGATACCGTGTAGTAATTTGTTTTGCTGCCAGTGTCCAGTGCTTTGCGTTCGTCGTCGCTGAGCGTTGCCAGGTAGTCCTGGTATTTTTTGCGGTCGGTGTCCGTAACAGCATAAGGATCGTATGAATTATAGAAATCCTTCATGGTGCTGTCCTGGGCTACCACGGCAGTGCCTTTGGTGGCGGCATCGCGCTGCTTGCTGATGGTGTTGGTGCGTCGCTGGGCGGCTTCACGACCGGCGGCTTTGGTGGCTACCGGATCGCCCGAATCAGCCTGAAACCAATCGACCTCCACCAAATCCTGATCGACCGGCTCCACGCCGTAGAACCAGCCTTTCCAGAACCAGTCCAAATCTACACCCGATGCATCTTCCAGGGTCCGGAAAAAATCGGCGGGTTCGGGGCTTTTGAAGGCCCATCGGCGGGCATATTCCTTAAACGCATAGTCGAACAGCTCGCGGCCCATTACGGTCTCGCGCAGGATATTGAGTGCGGTAGCGGGTTTGGCGTAGGCATTGGGCCCCAGGCCAATGACGTTGTCGGACGAGGTCATGATAGGTGACAGTACGGCCTTGTCCGATTTCATGTAATCGACAATATACTGCGGCTCACCCCGGCGACTGGGAAAGTTATAGTCCCACTCTTTCTCGGCCAGATACTGGCAGAACGTGTTCAGCCCTTCGTCCATCCAGGTCCACTGCCGCTCATCGGAGTTGACAATCATGGGGAAGAAATTGTGGCCTACTTCGTGGATAATTACGCCGATCATCCCTGCCTTGACCTGTTCCGAGTAGGTACCGTCGGCTTCGGGCCGCCCGCCATTGAACGAAATCATGGGATATTCCATGCCGCCCCCCGCCGTTGAATGGCACGAAATAGCCACCGGATACGGGTATTTGATGGTGCGGTTGCCATATGACTTCAGCGTATGCTCGACCACGCGGGTCGAATACTGGCCCCAGAGGGGGTTGCCTTCTTTGGGATAAAACGACATACTCCAGATTTTGTGGCCGTCGCCATACACGTCGGTTTGCATGGCATCCCAGATAAATCGGCGGCTGCTGGCGAAGGCAAAATCACGCACGTTTTCGGCTTTATAGACCCACGTTTTTTTGGTTTTCACCTCGCCGGGCTTCGCTTTCTCCGCTGCCACGGCTTCGTCCTGCGTAACGATCAGGACCGGTGTTTTCGACCCGGTGGCCTGGCTCATGCGCTTTTGCTGCGTGCCCGTCAGCACTTGTTTGTAGTTCTGGCACTCACCCGTGGCCCCCACAATATGATCGGCAGGGGCGGTGATGGCTACTTTATAGTTGCCGAAGATGAGCGTAAACTCACCCTGACCCAGAAACTGCTTGGTTTGCCAGCCGTTTACGTCGTTGTAGGCGCATAAGCGCGGAAACCAGTGCGCAATGAAGTAGTTGTAATTCCCGTCTTTGGCAAAAAATTCCATGCCTGATCGGCCGTAATATTCGGTGATAAAATAATTCCAGTCTATGTTGAAAGTGTAGCTTGCGCCCGGCTTGAGGGGTGTGGGCAGGTCGATCCGCATCATGGTCTGGTTGATGGTGTGGGCAAGCGGGCTGCGCGATTTTCCATCCGTAACGGCCGTAATTTTATAGCCATATTTATCGGTGGCCTGGGTGTTGCTGCGCTCCCGAACAGAAGTCAGATTCTGCAACGCCCCAAAACTCATGCCGGTTTCGGTGATGCCCCCCGTGCGGGTGATGCTCCCGGTTGAGCCTTTGGCAAACAAATTCTGATCGAGCTGAAGCCAGATGTAGGGCAGCACATCGGTCGAATTGTTGTGGTAGGTGACGGCTTCCGAACCAATGATTTTCTGGTTGACATCGTCCAGCTCGACTTTTATGTCATAATCGGCGCGATTCTGAAAGTAGTCTTTTCCGGGCGAGCCAGCCGCCGTTCGGAACGTATTGGGCGTGGGCAACAGGGGGCCAAGTTGCTCAAATCGGGTGTTGGCGTTTTGGGTAGGTGCCGCTGGTGCCTGCGCCAGTGCGGCCCTGGTGCAGCCCGTCAGGAGGGCGAGCAAAAGTGTTTTTCTCATCGGTTGTTGCGGGTTGTATTGGGTTAATTTTTACCACTGCCCTGCGTGGCAGGCGACTGAGCGGGGCGGGCCTGGCGTTGTTGCTGCATGGGGTTGGGGGCGGCTGCGGCTCCGCCCTGCCGCTGTTTAAACAACTGGAAACGCGATGGCTGGGCAACGGCCGGGAAGCTGTTGTCTTCCGGGTTGATATCGGCAATTTCCTGGTAGGGGTCCAGCGTCCACTGCGTTACCTTCTTGCTGGTCGCAATCACCTTTTTGATCTGCCCATCGTTGAACCGCCAGATTTCGGCTGGGAAACGGGCCACCGAATCGGTACCGTCCTCGAACTGCATCCGCACAATAACGGGCATGGGCAAGCCCCCTTTATTTTTCAGCGAGAGCGTATAGAAGTTGGTGCCTGTTTCGGCCTGCTGCCGCTCGTCGGGCGTGAGGGTGGCCAGGTAATCCTGGTATTTTTTGCGGTCCCCGTCCGTAACAGCATAAGGATCGTATGAATTATAGAAATCGTTCATGGTGCTATCCTGGGCCACAACGCTTTCTCCTTTGGTGGCCGCATCGCGCTGTTTGCTGATGGTGTTGGCCCGTCGTTGGGCACTGGCGCGGGCTTCGGCTTTGGTCACGTCGGGATTCTGGCTGCTGGCCTGAAACCAGTCGACTTTCACCAATGACTGATCAACGGGTTGCACGCCGTAGAACCAGCCTTTCCAGAACCAGTCCAGATCAACGCCCGATGCGTCTTCCATCGTTCGGAAAAAATCGGCGGGCGTGGGCGACTTAAAGGCCCATCGGCGGGCATATTCTTTAAAGGCAAAATCGAACAGTTCGCGGCCCATGACCGTTTCGCGCAGAATATTGAGGGCGGTGGCCGGTTTGCTGTAGGCGTTGGGGCCAAACGTATTGGGCAAAATATTGTCGGAGCTGCTCATAATGGGCATTTGCTGTGCCGGATCAAGTTGCATGTAGGGCACAATGGACTGTGGTTCAATGCCCCGCGCCGGAAAATCGGGGTCCCATTCCAGACAGGCCAGCCCTTCCAGAAAACTGTTCAGGCCCTCGTCCATCCACGACCACTGCCGCTCGTCGGAGTTGACGATCATGGGGAAAAAGTTGTGACCGACTTCGTGAATAACCACTAAGATCAGGAAGTTTTTGGTGCCGGGCGAGTAGGTACCGTCGGCTTCGGGCCGGGCACCGTTAAACGACATCATTGGATACTCCATGCCGCCCACGGGACCGTGAACTGAGTAGGCTACCGGATAGGGATAGCCAATCGTCCGGCGCGAATAGGAACGCAGGGTGTGGGCCACCAGCCGGGTTGAGTATTGCCCCCAGAGTGGGTTGGCTTCTTTGGGATAGAGCGACATGGCCCACACGCGTTTGCCCTCAATGCTGGGTTGCAGGGCATCCCAAATAAATTTCCGGCTGCTGGCAAATGCAAAATCCCGCACGTTCTGCGCTTTGTAAATCCAGGTTTTCCGGCCCGTCGACTTGCCTTTTTCGGCGGCTTCGGCTTCGGTCTGCGTCACAATCAGTACGGGGTTTTCGCCGGGCTTATCGCCCCGGCCTTTAGCGTTGTTCCAGCGGCTGAGCTGGGTGGTGGTCAGCACCTGCGCCGGATTCTGTAGTTCGCCCGTGGCTCCCACAATATGGTCGGCGGGGGCCGTGATGGCCACTTTATAGTTACCGAAAATAAGCGCGAATTCACCCTGACCCAGAAACTGTTTGTTTTGCCAGCCGTTCACATCATCGTAGGCGCACAAACGTGGAAACCACTGGGCCATCTCGTAAATATAGTTGCCATCTTTAGGGAAAAACTCGTAGCCCGACCGCGCGTTGGTGGCGTTGGCATCGACAATATTGAAGTTCCAGTCGATGCTAAACGTCACCGCCTTGCCGGGTGCCAGCGCCACGGGCAAGTCGATGCGCATCATGGTCTGGTTGATGGTGTAGCGCAGGACTTTGCCGGCAACATCGCGCAGGGCCGTAATTTTATAGCCATAGTCCTTATTGAGCAGGGCCGCACCGGGGTCGAGCTGGGTGGGCGTGGCACCCCGCTCGGCGTTTATGCTGTTGGTTTTGGCCGTGTTCCCGTCGGCATCGGGCCGGAACAGATTCTGGTCGAGTTGCAGCCACAGGTAGCGCAGCGGGTCGGAAGAATTGTTTTGGTACGTGATCGTTTCGGAGGCCGTGATGCGCTGTTTCTGATCGTCGAGTTCAACCCGGATGTCGTAGTCGGCGCGGTTCTGGGCATAGTCTTTCCCCGGCGACCCGGCGGCCGTTCGAAACGTGTTGGGCGTGGGCAGGGCGGGGCCAAGCTGCTCAAAGCGGGTGTTGGCGTTTTGGGTGGGTGCAGTTGGCGTTTGGGCCTGACTACCCATGATGGAAAGGGCTGCGCCAATGGTTAGCAGAATTATCTTTTGCATGAAGTGGTAATGTTGAAACGGGACTTTTCGGTAAAAATACAAAAAATCATCTATTTCCCGGCTACCAGCGGGCTGTTCAGAATCAACGAAATGGCCATGCCCGCCACCAGGCCCGATATGACCAGAGTCCAGCGCAGGCGGCTGCCCCGCAATATATCCAGCACCCCATAGGTGAGCACCAGCAAAAGAGCCACAATCAGCAACTGACCCAATTCCAGACCGATGTTGAATGCCAGCAACGGCTCCACAATACCCGCTTCGCGCCCCAGTAAACTACGCAGGTAATTGGAGAAACCCAGTCCATGAATCAGTCCGAACACTAATGCCAGCCCGTATCGCCAGCTCCGGTTTGGTTGCTTCGTAGCGGCAGGCAACCGTTTTTTTGGTTCGATATAGAAAAAATTGGTGATGGCTGTAATCAAAATTGTAATAGGAATGAGCAGCTCGATCAGGTCCGTTTCGTAAGTAATGAGCCGCAGTGTTGCCAGGGCCAGCGTAATGGAATGCCCCAGGGTGAAGGCCGTCACCAGGATAAGCACCTGCCGCCACTGCCGGACCGTGTAAACGGCACATAGGGCCACCACAAACAAAATATGGTCGTAGCCACGCGGATCGGTGATATGATCGAAACCCAGACGGAGATAAATCAGAAAGTCGTTCATTCGGTATACCACGTTGCGTACATGACGTAATTATTAGCCGTTCGGGCAAATATTTCAGCTTGTTCGGGCGAAACAGCTTTTAGCAGCCGCGCCGGGTTCCCGGCATAGATAGAGCCGGGCGGCACCATGGTACGCTGTGTAACAATGGCCCCGGCAGCAATAATACTGCCCGTTCCCACCACGGCTCCGTCCATAACAATGGCTCCCATGCCAACCAGCACATTGTCTTCGAGGGTGCAGCCGTGAACAATGGCATTGTGGGCAATGGACACGCAGCTGCCAATGGTTGTTGAGTAGGTCTGATAAGTACAATGAATCACGGCCCCGTCCTGAATGTTGGTCCGGTCGCCAATGGTGATCCGGTTAACGTCGGCCCGGACAACGGCGTTGAACCACACCGTGCAGTCGCGGCCCATGCTGATGTTTCCCACTAAGGTAGCGTTGTCGGCGAACCAGCAGTTGTCGCCAAACCGGGGTTGAAAGCCCCGCACAGATTTGATAAGTGCCATGCCGCAAATATAAACCGATTTGCTCTTTTTGTAACCGAACGGGCAAGGCAATAAAAAAGGGAGCCAGCCCATAAGACCAGCTCCCCAAAAAACCATTCTCCGAACTATTTATTCTCGACTTTATCGGTCATTTTTTCCATCGCTTCTTCCACATCATCAACGGCGCGGTTGGCTTCGCGTTTTACTTTTTTGAAGTCATCGCCTTTCGAGCGTTGCACTTTGTAATACGAATCGGCCAGTTGCCGACGCTTATCTTCAAGGTCTTTCACGCGGTCCTCGCGGTCCTTGCGCTCTTTTCGGCTCTCGTTTTTTACCTCGGCTTTCGCGTTGTCCAGCTGCTTGTCAACCTTGTCCATGTGCTCGCCAATGCGGTCGGCCAGGTCGTTACGGTCGTTGGCAAACTCGTCGCGGTCGCTACGATCACGGCGCGAGTCGCTCATGCGGCTGTCGTCGCGACGGTTGTTGCGGTCATCATCGCGACGGCTGTTGCGGTCGCTGTTATTCTGCCGGTCGTTGCGGTCGCGGTTGTCTGGGCGGTCCTGTCCGCTGTTGGTACTGTCCTGGCGGTTATCCAACTCGTTGCTACGGCGGCTGTCGCGCGGGTCCCGCTCATCGGCCCCGTTCCGGCGGTCGCGGTTGTCATCGTCATTGCGGCTCTGCCGATCATCATAACGGCTATCATTGCGGTCGTTATTTTGCCGGTTGTCATAGCGGCTGTCGCGGTCCATTTGCATCCGGTCATCACCACCACCACGCCGGTCGTCATTGCGCCTGTCGTCATGCCGGCGGTCATTGTACGAATCGCGGTTATTCCGGTCGTCTCTCCGGTCGTCATACGCATCGCGCCCGTTATACACATCGCGCCCGTTGGATTGGCTCCGGTCGGCGTAGCGATTGTTATAAGAATCGCTTCCCGTCATGCGGCTGGGGCTATTGTCGCGGTCGCTGGCAGATCGGCTGCTGCTGCCGTATGGATTCCGGTACGAATCACTTTGGCGCGAACGGTTGCGGTCTGTGTTTTCGTCGCGGTTCCGGCGGCTAAACAAGCCTGGCTCCTGGTCAGAATCCCGGTCGTTGTTTTTGCGGCTGCTGAAAACACCGCCATCCCGGTTCGACTCCCGGTCGTTTCGGCTCATCGACCGCTCGTCGGCGCGATTCCGTCGGTCGTTGTCGGTGGTGCGGCTGTCGCGCGAGTCCCGGTTGTTGCTGGTGCTGCGCTGAGATGCATCCCGTCGTTCAGAACCCGAATCCCCATAGAGCCAGCCTTCGACGGTGGCGCAGGAGGACAAGCCTACCGAAGCGGCCAGCATTGTGGCAACTATCCAAGTTTTCCTTTTCATAACGTTGTTTATAAGTAGTGGTAATGACGCTGGATTCGGCTCAGAAAGCGTACCAGTGCCCTTTCCGTTCATAAACACGGCTGACCGTTGTGTTGTTGGGCGGGTGTTCCAAAAAATATGCAGCGCAACCTTTCCTTGGGCATCAATTAATTACCAGCACGCCCGCGCCGTTATAGCTCCGGTATTCGCCGTTGTACATGGCATCGGCCGATACCGGGCCGAGTACAAACCGCCCTTTCGAGATGGCGCGGGCTAAGTAATAAAACGTTTGCGGGGTTTGGGTAACCTTCGTGTAGAAATTGATTCGGTCGTCGCGCAGGTCGAAATGGTCAGGCTGACTGGGTGCTTCCGGGCCGGTGGTTTTGAGCCACGGCATATCGCGCTGCTGGGTTAAGCGGGGGTTTTCTACTTCCAGTCCGGCGGGCAGCAGGTCGGTAATCACAACGTTTTCGACGGTCAGGCCATTCAGGCTGGCAAGCGTCACTTTCACGACTACCAAATCGTTTTGCCGGATGCTGCCCGCAATGGGGTTTCCGTCGCGGTTGAGGTATTGCCGCCTTACCTGCAGCACATTATCTTGTGCCGCTATTTTTCCGCTCACCGGAACGCCTTCGCTCTGGGCAAAATAATAGACGTCTCCTACCCCACCGGCCCGCAGCATAAGCGGCACGTTGGTTGGCAAACGGTTCAGGTTCAGAAAGTCTCCGGTCATGTTGCCGAGCGGCCTGATGCCGGCTGAGAGCTGAGCCGTGGCCGTGCTGCCGGCCGTTTGACGGGCGAGTTTACCCAGGGCCAGAAATCCAAATGCGGCTTCCTGCCTGTTCAGATAGGTGCTTTGCGCCAGTGCCGCGCTCAGTTGCCGGGCCAGCACCGGAATCTGGAGGTTGTTGCGGTCGGTATCCACGAGGGCATCGAGCACTAGCGCGAGGTTGCGCAGGGGCGAGGCATAGCTGCCGCCCGTTTCGCGGCCCGTAGTGTTATCACTGAACTGCCTGGGCAGCAGTGCCGCGTAGCTGCGGGTGTCGCCTACGCGGAAAAAAGCAGCCGCCAGCAGGTAGCGGCTGTCCGGAGTGAGCGTGCGTGCCTGTTTGTAGTAGTTCATGGCCGGGCGGTTGGGTTTGCCCGCCACCGCCAGCGCATACAAGCCGTAGATAGTGGTTCGGCTGGTTATCCGGCGCACCGTTTGCCCGCCCGCTTCGTCGTAGGTAACGGCGTTTTCGGTAGCCGGGTTGTTGGTGGTCGTGGTCAGAAAATCAATGGCTGAACTCAGCACCGACGACCGAACCTCGTAGCCCGCTGCCTGTGCTGCCGACAAAAAGTGCAGTGCGTAGGCCGTGGCCCACAAATCGACACCAGCATCGGAGCGGCCACCCGGCCACATGGCAAAACCGCCATTTGTCCCCTGTAGGCTTTCAACCGTTTGCACCGCCTGCCGCACATTGGTTGCTGGATTCAGATCGCTTTCACCCGTCCGCACAAAATAGGTGTTGCCATGAAGTTGTTTGGCAAGATCGGCAAAATAAAGCTGCGGAAAAGCCTTCGAAATCGTTTGTTCGAGACAGCCGTGCGGGTATCCCAACAGAAAAGACAACGCACGTCCGTACTGCGCCACCGGCGACCGGCTCAGCGTGATACCGGCCCGCGCCGTACCGGGCAAAAACTGCCCCGCCAGCCGGATGGGCTGTGTTTTTCCGCCCGCTACCATGCCCGATACCGTCGTCTTTTGCAACGAAGCCGCCGGACGCACGGTAACATCAGTTTTTTCAGTAAATGTTTCGTTCAGTCCGCTCACCGTTACCACCACCGCAGCGGGGCCAATGGCGGGGCTGGCTTTCACGCGGAATGTGGTCCGGGTTTCGCGGCCGGGCAAAATAGTCAGTTTCCGGGTGCTCAGGCTATCGGCCGTGAGTGGCCCGGTCAGGCTGAGCCGGACCGTAACCAGGGCGGGTTTAGTTGTCGTATTGCTCAGGTTGACCGGCAGTTCAACG
>JAYVAP010000657.1:0-6111 GCA_043750915.1 Spirosoma sp.
GCACCCAGCCTGTCGTTGAAGGCATAGATACCGATTCCGCGCCGTGTTAATGAACCTGATACAGTTGGTTTCGTTTGTCCATAGAATTTCAGATTGAACCAGGCATTACATACAATAACCAATCAGATTTTCGTTTTTAGTCTGGTCTTGCACAAAGAAAAGGGTCAAAATAGCCTACAATGATGAAGTACAACTGGTTTTCAGTCAACGCAACCCGCCTGATGATGGTCGCAACGGTGATTCTGCTCATGCAGGGTTGCGGATTTGTGAAATCTAAGTTTGGCGGAAAGGGCGGCAAAGGGGGCGAAGTAGGTGTGACGAACGGGGAAATTACGGCCACCGGACGCAAGGGATACAAACAAACAACCCCCTATGGCATGGTGCTCGTGCCGTCGGGTTCGTTTATTATGGGTCAGGCCGATGAAGATGTGGCCGCTACCCAAATTAACATGAATCGGCAGGTAATCATCAGCTCGTTCTATATGGACGATGCTGAAATATCGAACCACGAATACCGGCAATACGTAAATGCGCTCATGGCCGACTCCGTGTCGGTGCTCGGCGAAGAAGAGATCATCGCCAATTTCTACCCCGATACTACGGTTTGGAAAAACGATTTCACCTACCACAACGGCGACCCGATGCTGGAGTATTACTTCGCGCACCCGGCCTTCGATACCTATCCGGTCGTGGGCGTTAGCTGGAAAGCAGCGCAGCATTTTAGCCAGTGGCGCACCAATACTTACAACGACTACCGCACCAAAGAAGGGCAGTTTAACTCGCCCCGCTTCCGGCTACCGTCCGAAGCAGAGTGGGAGTGGGCGGCACGGGGTGGTAAAAGTGGTGCCAAATATCCCTGGGGAAACCCCTACGTAGCCAATGGAAAAGGCTGCTACTTAGCCAATTTTAAACCGCAGCGCGGCAACTTCGATGCCGATGGCTACCCCTACACCGCACCCGCAACGGCCTACAGCCCCAACGAATATGGCTTGTATAACATGGCCGGTAACGTGGCGGAGTGGTGCCGCGATGCCTATGCCGACAACTCCAACGCCATTGTGTGGGACATGAACCCCGATAACCAGAACGCCGATGAGCCACGCAAAGTGGTACGGGGTGGATCGTGGAAAGACATTGCCTACTACCTCGAAACAGGAACCCGCACCTACGAATATGAAGCTGAGAAACGGTCATATATCGGATTCCGCTGCGTGATGGACAACCTCGAAGGCCGAACCGCATCGGCTCGCGGGGGCAAAGTAGGCGGCAGCAAGAGCAAAAGTAAAACCAGCAAAAAATCGTCGTCGAAAACCTCGAAGGCTTAATACCTCTCCCTCACTTACTTATTCCAACCAATTATCGCTACTATGGCAACCGCAAAGTCCACAAATTTCTTTTGGGATCGTTTAGTACCAACCATTTATAGTGCCGGAGCCGCCGTCGTTATTTTCGGCGCCTGGGCAAAAATTACCCACAACGAGCAGTTTGGCTTTATGCTGACACTCGGCCTGCTGACCGAAGTTGTTATTTTTGCCCTCTATGCGGTGCAAAGTTTTACCCAGCCTATTCCCGGCGGAACCGACTATTCCTGGGAAAAAGTATATCCCGAACTGGCCGACGATTTCAAAGGCGAAGCCCGTAAACCGGCTCCCCAAACGAACGGACTGACGGGCAATATGGACCAGATGCTGGCCCAGGCCAAAGTAACACCCGATGTGTTCGAGCGGCTTGGCTCAGGCTTCCGTAATCTGAACGACACCGTATCGAAACTGAGCGATCTGACCGATGCTACTGTGGCCACCAACGATTATGCCCGCAACGTTAAATCGGCATCGAGTTCCATCGGCGAGATGAACAAATCCTACGGTACTGCCATTACCGCCATGAACTCAATGGCCGATGCCACTACCGATGCCAAAGACTACCGCGACCAGTTTCAGAAAGTGACCAAGAATATGGGTGCCCTGAATGCGGTTTATGAGTTGGAACTGCAGGATACCAATAAGCACCTGAAAGCTATGAACGCTTTCTACGGTAGCCTGACATCGGCCATGGAAAACATGGCCGATGCCACCCGCGACACGCAGCAGTTTAAGGGCGAAATGGCCAAACTAACCGGTAATCTGGCCTCCCTCAACGGCGTGTATGGCAGTATGCTGACCGCAATGCGCGGATAATCAATTCAGTTCGACTCTTATCAAGTATTACTACCATATTCATGGCAGGCACAAAAGAAACACCCCGTCAGAAAATGATTGGGATGATGTATCTGGTATTGACCGCACTGTTGGCCCTACAGGTCACATCGGCCATTCTGGAAAAGTTCGTTCTGTTGAACAATAGCTTAGAGCAATCTACGGGATCAGCCAACAAAGTAAACCAGTCGACGCTCGATAATATCCGCGCTACCGTAGAAAAGTCCGGTAACCGGGCCAGCGACCTGGCCATTGTGAAACAGGCTGACGAAGTTCGTAAACAATCCGCCGATGTTATTGCCCAAATCGATGCCCTCAAGCAAAGCATCATTACCGATGCGGGCGGGGGTCTGGACGAAGCGGGTGCCATCCGCAATTTGAGCGAAGAAGAAAAAGTAGCCCAGATGATGATCGGCGGTAACCGAAACGGCGAAGCCTATACCCTGAAAAAGAATCTCGATGCCTACATCACCGGCCTGTCGAAGTATTCGCCCGCCAAATACAACTCGCTGGCTCTGGATGGCAAAGACGATCCGGTCATGAGCCGGTCGCCGGAGCAGCGGACCAAAGATTTTCCAGAACTTAACTTTGCGCAAACGCCCGTGCCGGCTGCGCTGGCCGTGCTGACACAACGCCAGTCCGACGTGCGCCGAATTGAAGGCGAAGTACTGAACCTGTTGGCCAGCAAAGTTGGTGCGCAGGACGTTAAGTTCGACAAGATCCTGGCTATGCTGAGTATGGAATCGAAAGTAGTGGTTGCCGGTACCAAATTCAAAGGCCAGATGTTTCTGGCTGCTTCCTCGTCCGGCATTCAGCCGCGCATGAGCCTCAACGGTGGCCCGGTACGGATTCAGGACGGCCAAGGAATCATTGAATTTACGGCTCAGGGGGGTGCTTACGACAAAAACGGACTGGCCCGCCGAACGCTGAACGGCTCTATATCCTATCAGCAGCCAAACGGCGAAAACAAAACAGTTTCCTTCAACCAGGAATATTTTGTGGCCAAACCTTCCTACGAAATCGAGTCGGGTTCATTTCCGCCGTTGTACTTAGGGTGTGCCAACAAACTAAGCGTTCAAAGCCCCCAACTGGGTGCCCTCTGGAACCCAAGTTTCTCGGCCGACGGGGGTTCGGTTATCTCATCGGGCGAGAAAGGTAAAATCACCATTATTCCCAGCTCCAACCGGGTAACGCTGAACGTAAATAACGCGGGCAGTTTGCTGGGTAAGAACGATTTCCGGGTAAACCGCGTGCCCCGGCCAAGCATTGAGTACTACATGGGCGGTACCAAAGTAGGTGATCCCCGGGGTGTGCCGGTTAGCTCGGCCCGTAGTATTCGCGTAGTGGTTGTGGCCGATGAAAGTTTCCGCAACTATTCGCCCGACGATGCCAATTTCCGCACAACGGGTATTACGGTGATTCTGGCGCGGGGAACCCGCAAAATCGGCCAGGTTAATCTGGGGCCAAACGGTGGCTCGCTGGGTTCACTGGCTGCCGAAGCCCAGCCTGGTGATCGCTACTCTGTTCAGGTGGATGGGGTGCAGCGCCGAAACTTCCGGGGCGACATCAGCGATGTGCCAATGGGTAGCCCGCAGCAAACAGTTCCGCTATACTAAGCGTACTAAAGCAAGGTTCAGCTCGTTATTTAGACATACAAGGAACGGAAAACAACACCTGACAATGAATAATAGCAGAACGATGGTCGTAGCCGCTACCCTGCTGGCACTAACCGGTGCGGGAGCAATGGCGCAGGAAAAACCGAGCACTGGCACCAACGCGCTGTCGGTTCGGAAAATCAACGAGAACGACATCATGATGAAGAAGACCCTTTGGCGTCGAATTGACCTGAAGGAGAAGCAAAATCAGTCGATGTTCTCCAAGAATAATGAGATTACCAAGTACCTGATCGATGCCATGAAAGCCGGGCTGATTGATGGTTACGAAAACGACTCGGTGAAGACCAAGCTGACACCCGACAAGGTGCAGAAGCGCATGATCATGCCCAATTCGGCCCCGCAGTTATCCGCCGAAGAGATTGCGGCCGGCTTCGGCACTGAAACTGCCCCCGGTGGCGGTAACGATGGGTGGGGCGATAATAAAACTAAAAAAGACCCGAAGAAACCAGCCACTAAGGCCGCCGACGATGGTTGGGGAACCCCCAAGAAACCAGCCGCTCAACCCGTAGACGATGGCTGGGGAACACCGAAGAAGAAGGCTACTGCCAAGAATACAAAGGGCAAAAAAGGAGCCAAAAACTCCCTGGTAGAAACCAAAAAAGACACGGTAGCCGTGGCCGCTGTACCTACTATTCAGGGTGATGAATATTTCGCGAAAGATTTCAATATTCTGGAGGTAAAAGAAGATTGGATATTCGACAAGAAGCGTTCGCGGTTGTACTACGACATACAAACGGTAACGGTTTATCTGCCTTCCGACAAAAACTCGGCCGGTGTTGAAACGCCCCTGGCTACGTTTAAATACACGGATATGGATAAGCTGTTCCGCAGCGATCCAAAGAAATTTATCTGGTATAACCCGCAAAATCAGGCGCAGCACAAAAACTTAGCCGATGCCTTTGACCTGCGTTTGTTCTACGGCCGCATCACCAAAGTGGCCAACCCCGGCGACACTGATCTGGTGGGTATGTATGGCGACAAAGAAGGCCTGCTGAAGTCGTACCAAACCGAGTACGAGTTAATGGAAACTGAACACGGCCTGTGGGAATATTAACCCGGTAATCACAAACGAAAAAGGAGCCAAATGGCTCCTTTTTCGTTTTATGTAAAATGAAAAGCCGTGTTATTTTAGAAGCATAGAGAAAAATTAAAATCAGCAAAAAAAAGTAGGTATGGAAAGTAAAAAATCAAGCCTAAATTTGAGAATTTTAATGGTTAAGCATGCAAAAGTGACGTACAAATGATCAAAAATATATCTCATAAGTACGGTAAAAATTTCTTCTATTTTAAGAGTCGTACGTTAGCTTAAGAAACGACAGTGCTAAATAGAATATTATTATTCTGGTAAAATTAACTGTAAAAATTGTATTTTTCCCTCTCAAAAGTAGACAAAACATTCATAACACCGAATGTTGTAAAATGGATAAGAGAATCGGTAAGAATGACCGAGGAAATTGCTGCTGCCAAAGTTTCTGTGTCTTTTAATTTTACTTTAATTCTACTTTGGCACTCTTAGATGGCTTTGTTGCATCAGCAATTCCCACTACGGAAAAATAAGTCCTCCCGGTATTGCAGATATCGGACCGCACGGGCCAGTACGCCGGAGCGTCGGTCCGACGCTTCGGCTGAGATTTGTTAGGACAACACTTAGGTTTTGACACGCTAATCAGCTTCTGGTGTAATACTATTCTAAGCAAAAACAGTACTAAAGGGCAAAGTGGGAATTGCTGTTCTCTAATAAGTACTGTCGTTCTCTATAGTGATGGGTTAGATGAACGCAGTAATTTTTCCTTGCCCTACCGACCAAAACGGTTGGCTCTTAGGTGTCGTCTGTCTATCAGTCTGACCGGCGTTTCCCCGCCAAAACCTCCCGGATGTCGCTGATGATTTTACCGGCGAGGTGGTCGGCCGTGGCCAGCGTTTCTGACTCGGAGTAGATTCGGATAATGGGTTCGGTGTTTGATTTGCGCAGGTGAACCCATTCCCTGTCGAACTCAATTTTAACGCCGTCGATGGTATTGATGGGGTTGCGGGCGTACTTGGTCTGAATCCGCTCAAGCACCTCATCCACGTCGATATCGGGGGTGAGTTCGATTTTGTTTTTAGAGATATAATAATTGGGATAGGTCCGGCGCAACGCAGAAGCTGATTTGCCAAACCGGGCCAAATGCGTCAGAAACAGCGCAATGCCCACCAGCGCGTCGCGGCCGTAGTGCAGCTCGGGGTAGATGATGCCGCCG
>JAYVAP010000658.1:0-4146 GCA_043750915.1 Spirosoma sp.
TGGCGTTGAGGTCGGCACCCCGGTTGAGCAGGTGGGTAGCAAACGAATGGCGCAGCACGTGCGGGCTTTTCTTTTCCAGGGTTGTAACAAGGGCCAGATTGCGTTTTACAATGCGCTGGATAAGCACCGGATAGGCCGCCACGCCTTTGTCGCTTACAATCAGCAGGTGTCCATCCACCTGTTCGCCAAACGCCACACTTTTCAGCTGATTATACTGCTGGATCAGTTCGAACAGCGGCTGGGTGAGCGGAATGATCCGGTGTTTGTTGCGCTTCCCCAGCACCTGTATTGTTTTGTTGTACAGGTCGACATCGACGGTTTTTAAACCCGTGAGTTCGCTTAGCCGGATGCCAGTACCGTAGAGCAACTCAAGCACTAATTTGTCCCGGATACCCGCAAAGGTGTTGGCAAATTCAACGTCGTCCAGCAACATCTCCATCGGTTTTTCCTCGATATAAACCGGCAGTTTACGGCTCACTTTCAGTGCCTGAATCTTCGTCATTGGATCCAGCCCGATTATTTTCCGGCGCAGCAAAAAGCCGTAATAAGCCCGCAACGTAGCTATTTTTCGGTTCACCGACGACCTGTCAAGCCCGGCTTCCACTAAACTTACCACCCACGAGCGAATAGGCCGGAAGTCCGCCTGTTCGGGCTGAACAATATTGCATTCAGTCGCCAAAAAGAGACTAAACTGGGCCAGATCAGCCGAATAGGCCGTTATGGTGTGCTGACTGAGCCGCTTTTCGAAACGGATATGCTGGATAAAATCGTCGGAAGCCATCGGGATTCGGCTGTTTACGGGACCCATAAAAAAAACAGCAAACATTCCTGCTTGCTGCTCTGCTTGTTCGCTACCTTGCCTTCCCAGCTGACTGCGCAATCAACCGGGCGGCAAGCCACCGCGCTCTACCGGCAAAAATAGGCTATTGCTCGGTATGGTTGCCATACATACGCTCCTTGTATGTGGCCTTGATCACTTCCATGCGACGCTTTACCGACGGCTTTTTGAAGGCCGTCCGCGACCGCAACTGCCGCAGCACGCCCGTTTTCTCGAACTTCTTCTTGAAACGCTTCAGGGCCTTGTCAATCGACTCGTTGTCTTTAATGTTAATGATAAGCATGTTTTGAAATAATTGTGTTTAGCTAAAACGGACAGCAAAGATAGTAGATTTGCCCGCATGAAGCAAGCCATCATCGACTTAGGAACCAACACGTTTCATCTGCTCATTGCCAAAAAAAAGCCCGATCAAACTTATCAGACCCTTTTCTGCGAAAGCCGACCCGCAAAAATCGGGCAGGCGGGCATCAATCAGGGCGTTATCACGGGCGACGGAATAGACCGCGCCTTAGTTGTTCTGGCCTATTTTCGTCAGAAATTAGACGAGTTTGGGATATTGCCCGATCAGGTTGTGGCCATCGGGACGAGTGCCATCCGGGTGGCCCGCAACCAGGCCGAATTCATTGACCGCGTACGGCAAACGACGGGCCTCTCCGTTGGGGTGATCTCGGGCGAGCAGGAAGCCGATTTTATTTACCGGGGCGTTCGGGCAGCCGGTGCGCTCAACCAGCAAACTGCGCTGGTCATGGATATTGGCGGGGGCAGTGTGGAGTTCATCATCGGCACCGAAGCGCGTCAGTTCTGGAAACAGAGTTTCGAGATTGGCGGGCAACGGCTTCGCGAAACCTACATGACCACCGACCCCATCAGCCCCGGCAGCATCCGGCGGCTGCATGATTATTTTCGGGAGCAGCTGCTGCCGCTGACCAATGCTGTCCACCAATACGAACCAACGCGGCTGGTTGGCTCGTCGGGATCGTTCGATACGCTGGTTGATATGTGGTTTATGCACGAGCGCGGCCACCTGCCCCCACCCGACCAAACCGCATTCGACCTGCCCCTGGCTGAATTCTACCGATCCTACGCGCAACTCGTTAGCCGCCCCACGGCCGACCGGATGCAACTTCCGGGCATGGTCGAATTACGGGTCGATATGATTGTCGTGGCCGTTTGCCTGATCGATTACGTCCTCAAAACCTATGGCCTTACCCAAATCCGAACCTCTACCTATTCGCTGAAAGAAGGTGTTCTGGCATCGATCTCTCCACCGCACGACGATCTCTCCACCGAATAATGCGTCTATACCCATAGTTTTTCCATAACACCCAACATGACTGAACACCATCTGACCGTATCCCGCACGGCCCGCTACTACACCATCGGCGAACTCTCCCACAAAACCACCCACATCTGGTTCTGCCTGCACGGCTTTGGACAGTTGGCGGCCTATTTCAGCAAAAAATTTACCGATTTAGATGATGGCAAAACGCTCGTTGTGGTCCCCGAAGGCCTGTCGAGGCTCTACCTGCACGGGAAATATGAGCGTGTGGGCGCATCGTGGATGACGCGCGAAGATAAAGAGCATGAAATCGACGATTACATTTCCTACCTCAACACCTTGTATGACAGCGTTTTGAATGGCCGAAATGCAACCAATTTCCATATTACGCTGCTGGGCTTCTCGCAGGGAGCCGCCACGGTATGCCGCTGGCTGAATGCGAGTGAGGTCAGGCCGGACCAATCCAGGCCGGACCACCACCTCCGTGCCGACCGGCTGATTTTATGGGCGGGCTTTTTTAGCGACGGTATCGGCAAGGTCATAGACCCGGCAAATCTGGCCACCGTCGACACGCATTATGTGTATGGCAGGCAGGACGAATTTTTCGACTTGATCGGTGATGTGGAGGCCTACAAAGCCCGGCTCCTGGCCGACCTGCCTACCCTGAAAATCACCGCTTTCGAAGGCGGCCACCGCGTAGAGCCGGAAGTGTTGGCCCGCCTGATCGGGCGCAGCCCAGGCACGAACGAATAAACCGTTTTGGAACCTATTTACGCACAATGTTGGTTGCCGCTGCCTGCGCCGAGGCCAGAATGGTCAGGTCGGCAATGGTGACGTGGGCGGGGGCCGTAACGGCGTAGACAATAGCATCGGCAATGTCGTTGGCAGTCAGGGGTCGGAATCCTTTGTAAACCCCGGCGGCCCGGTCAGCATCGCCTTTGAAGCGCACCACCGAAAACTCCGTTTCTACCGCACCCGGTGCAACATTGGTTACCTTGATGCCGTGCTGGGTGAGGTCTAAACGCATACCGGTGCTGAGGGCTTCCACGGCGGCTTTGCTGGCGCAATATACCGCTCCGTTGGCGTAGGGCTGCTTGCCCGCAATGGAACTCAGGTTTACAATATGACCCCGCTGACGCGCCACCATGCCCGGAATCACCGCCTTCGACACGTAGAGCAGGCCCTGCACGTTGCCGTCGATCATCTGGTCCCAGTCGGCGGGGTCGCCATCCTGAATGGCCGACATCCCGTGGGCGTTGCCCGCGTTGTTGACCAGAATGTCGATGGCTTTCCAGTCGTCGGGCAGCGATTGAATGGCCTCGCTGACATCGTCGTAGTGGCGCACGTCGAAATTCAGGGTCAGCACGGGTGTTTGGGGGCTGAGCTGATCTTTCAGCTCAGCCAGGCGGTCGGATCGGCGGCCGCACAAAATCAAACGGTAATTGAGGTCGGCGAAGGCAATAGCGGTGGCGCGGCCAATGCCCGAGGTGGCACCGGTGATGAAGGCAATCATAGGGAGCAGCGAGCAGAAAAGCCCGGTTTATGTGGGTACAAAGCTAACAAATTCCGGCACTCCGTGTTCTGGTGTGCGCCTGCGCTTATGGCAAAAAAAGGTGGCCCAGTCGTCACTTCAAAGGGCTTTATAACGTTCGAGTATTTGCGAAGGAAGGGAATTTATTGCTTATCCTACCCGGCACAAATGACGATTGAAAAACTAAAATTCAAGATAACAACTATTGTTTTTACAACTTAGTTTTATGTGCTGACTTTGGGGGTAAAAATAAACTACTCTTATGGCACGCAAAGCAAAAAATTAATACCTAAAACTAAATTGTTAAAAAATTTTGTCCAAAGCTGAGAAATTTAAGGTTAGTGCTACCGTCATAGAGTTTCGGTCAATTCCCAAATAGCCGCGTATTTGTATCATCTTATAATCTGAAGTTACGCACTATGTGGCCTGACTACGCGGAAAGGGCCTTCAGAACCTGTCCGAAAGGCTTTTTCTGATCCCTATGAGCATTTCCTGCGT
>JAYVAP010000659.1:0-11929 GCA_043750915.1 Spirosoma sp.
GCCGAGCCGGATAAAGTAGGCGGCCCGGCCCGCGTGTTTCCCTTCGCCCTGAATGGTGTAAAAAGCCTCCATCACCGGCAGAAGACCCGTTTCGTTCGCGCTGATTAAGGGGAGTGTTTGTTCCAAAAGCATAGGCAAAGATACGGATGATGGGGTAAAATGGCTATTTTTGCCCCCTTGCTGTTGCAGAAACCCATGCCACCAGTATCCGGACTGACGCATCGGGCCAACAGTAGATTCACCTGTTTTTCCTGTTATGACTCCCCTATTACGCATTGCCCTCCAGAAATCCGGCCGCCTGAGCGAGGATTCTTACCAGCTTTTCAAGGAATGTGGTATTCGTTTCGACTACGGCACCGGCAAACTCAAGTCTGTTTCGTCGAACTTCCCCGCCGAGTTTCTGTTTCTGCGCGACGATGATATCCCCGGCTACGTGGAGGATGGCGTGGCCGATCTGGGCATCGTGGGCGAGAATGTGGCCGTTGAAACTGGCCGGCCGCTGCAAACGCTCCATAAACTGGGTTTCTCCAAATGCCGCCTGAGCATTGCCATTCCGCGCGGCACTGCCTGGAGCGGCATTCAGGACCTGGAAGGCAAGAACATTGCCACCTCCTACCCCAATCTGCTGGGGCATTACTTGGCCGGGCAGGGCGTTCGGTCAACCATTCACGAGATCAGCGGATCGGTGGAGATTGCGCCGAGCATCGGGCTGGCCGAAGCCGTTTGCGACATTGTCAGTTCGGGCAGCACGCTGCTGAGTAATGGTTTGCAGGAAGTAGAAACTATTTTCCGGTCGGAGGCCATTCTCATTGCCCGATCCGAACTGGATGCCGGCAAGCGGGCGTTAGTCGATAAGCTGCTGTTCCGCATCAAGTCGGTGCAGGCTGCCAAAAACAACAAATACATTGTGCTGAACGCCCCCAACCACGCCCTCGGCCAGATAACGGCCCTGCTGCCGGGCATGAAAAGCCCCACCGTGACCCCATTGGCCACCGAAGGCTGGAGTTCGGTGCATTCGGTGCTGAACGAGAACGATTTCTGGGAAAACATCGAAGCCATCCGGGCCGCCGGTGCCGAAGGTATTCTGGTGATCCCAATCGAGAAAATGATTTATTGACGTAGAGCCGCCCCTCCGGGTCGGCTGCCATAGACTATTTTACAGGCTACCCGGAGGGGCGGCCCTACACGAATGACCATTATCCCTTTTCCTGACCGCGCCGAGTGGCCCCGCCTGCTGGCCCGACCGGTGCAGTCGACGCAGCAGATCGAAGCGGCCGTCATACCCATTATGGACCAGGTCCGGGCTGGGGGCGATGCCGCACTGGTTGAACTGACCCAAAAATTTGATGCCCTCACCCTTACCGCCAGCGACCTGGAAGTGACATCGGCCGAACTCGACGCAGCCGAGAGTCAGCTAAGTGAGGTGCTGAAAACGGCCATCCGGCAAGCTTATGAAAATATTCGGCTATTTCACAAAGCTCAGCAACAGCCGGTTGCCAAGATTGAAACGATGCCGGGCGTTACGTGCTGGCGCCAGAGTGTAGGTATCGAAAAAGTTGGCCTGTACGTTCCTGGCGGCACGGCCCCGCTCTTCAGCACAGTGCTGATGCTGGGTGTTCCGGCGCAGCTGGCGGGTTGCCGCGAGGTGGTACTATGCACACCTGGCAACCACCCGGCCATTTATTTTGCCGCCCGTTTGGTGGGCATCACGCGGGTGTTCCGGCTGGGGGGGGCGCAGGCCATTGCGGCAATGGCCTACGGCACGGAGTCGGTGCCGCAGGTGTACAAAATTTTCGGTCCTGGCAACCAGTTTGTCACAGCGGCCAAGATGCTGGTGGCCAAAGAAGGCATTGCCATCGACATGCCCGCCGGCCCGAGCGAAGTGGCTATTTATGCCGACGACACGGCCGTTCCGTCGTTTGTGGCCGCCGATCTGCTCTCGCAGGCCGAACACGGGGCCGATAGTCAGGTGATCCTTGTTTCGACCAGTAAACGGCTGATTAACAGCGTCAATCTGACACTGGGAACGCAGTTGAGCCGGTTGCCCCGGCGCGGCCTGGCCGCCAAAGCCTTAGAAAACAGCAAAGCCATTCTGGTCGACACGCCCGCTGATGCCATTGATTTGCTGAATGCCTATGCCGCCGAACACCTGATTCTGAGTGTCGAAAACGCCGAAGTCGTGGCCGGGCAGATCATCAATGCCGGGTCTATTTTTCTGGGCAACTACACCCCCGAATCGGCGGGCGACTATGCCTCGGGCACCAACCACACGCTGCCCACCAACGGTTTTGCGCGGGCCTACAGCGGGGTGTCGTTAGACAGTTTCGTCAAGAAAATAACCGTGCAGCACATCACCCCGGCGGGTTTGCAGCGGCTCGGTCCGGTGGTGGAAGCGATGGCCGAAGCCGAATCGCTCGATGCCCACAAGCGGGCCGTGAGCGTTCGGCTGGCCAGTTTACGGGAGACCGTTTTGGACTAATTTTTGCTAACTTGCTAAAAAAACAGGGGAAGCTATGAGCCAGTTGCTGATTGAAGTCGACACAGCTGAGGATGAAGCATTGCTGATGCAACTGCTTCCGAAATTAAGTGCCCGAGTAGTTGGCAGGCCTGTTCCGAAGGCTAAAAGCAAAGAATCGCTGCTGGATATTATGGACCGAATTATCGCACGAGGTGGTGCTGGGGAATCATTTGGTGATCCCTCGGAATGGCAACGGGAAATTCGCAGTTGGGATCGGGTGTTAGACGGGCGTGAGGAATGATTTTAGACAGTAATATTATTATCTACGCCAACAAGCCTGAAAACCGAACCCTTCAGCTTTATTTGGCTGTTCGTCAGGCTGATTTACAGGCTTCGCTCATATCCAGACTCGAAGTGTTGGGCTTCCCTCGTATTACACCCGCCGATAAACAGGATTTAGTCTCCTTTATGGACGCAATCTCAATCCTGCCCATCGATGAAATTATCATCGCCAAAGCCATTCGCCTGCGCCAGCAACGTAAACGCTCACTCGGCGATTCGATTATTGCGGCCACGGCCCTGCTTTATGATCTGCCGCTGCTGACGAACAATGTTGGTGACTTCAACGACATCGATGGCTTGCAGGTTATTACGCTGGCCAGTGTGCTTAAAACATAATTTTTATCGATACGCTCCACGCTGACACAACTTCTGAACCCACATGTCATTGAAGTTAAGCCATTGGCTGATTTTCGCCTTGAGCTCCGTTTTGCCCATCTAGAACGTAAGGTATTTGACCTGACTGCTTATTTATCAATCGGCATCTTTCAGAAATTGCAGGATGCCCGCTTATTTAACAAAGTTAAGGCATTTAATAGGACCGTAATTTGGCATAATAACTTGGACTTTGACCCGGACAGGCTCTATTTAGAGAGCAATCCTATTCATTAAAAGACCGTTTCAATGCCTTACGTCGGTTATTGTTAAACCAAAAAACAATTACGTTGTCAATCCCGGCCATTCGGTAATGGACCAAATCAAACGCGCAGACATCCCACCGTTTTGATCCACTTGGCAGCTATTCACTAAACAACGAATGTTCAATCTCAAAACCCTGCTGCGCCCCCACATCCTGACGCTGACACCCTACTCCTCGGCCCGCGACGAATATACCGGTACCGAAGGCGTGTTTCTGGATGCCAACGAAAATCCGCTGGGGTCAGCACTCAGTGCTTCAACAACCGAAGCTAACCCCGTTAATCGCTATCCCGACCCGCACCAGTGGGCCATCAAGCAGCGGCTGGCTCCCCTGAAAGGTGTTCGGCCAGCGCAGATTTTTCTGGGCAACGGCTCCGACGAACCCATCGACCTGCTCGTGCGGGCTACCTGCACGCCCGGCACCGATTCGGTGCTGATTATGCCGCCCACCTACGGCATGTATGAGGTGTCGGCCCGGATCAACGACGTGGCCGTTATTAAAGTACCACTCACGCCCGATTTTCAGGTCGACCTGCCGGGGGTGCTTGCTGCCATCGACAAAACGACTAAGCTCATCTGGCTTTGCTCGCCCAACAACCCGTCGGGCAACCGGCTCCGGGCCGATGCCATCCGCCTGATTCTGGAGGCCGCCGATCACTCGTTGGTGATTGTGGATGAAGCCTATATCGACTTTTCGGACGAGCCTTCCTGGACCACTCAGCTCGACCGGTATCCCAATCTGGTGGTACTGCAAACTTTCTCCAAGGCGTGGGGCCTGGCGGGGCTGCGGCTGGGCATGTGTTTTGCGGGTGCCGAACTGATTGCGGTGATGAACAAAATTAAACCGCCCTACAACATCTCGGCCCCCACGCAGGTCCTGGCCTTAGAGGCCCTGGACCACGAAGCCGATAAAAATAAAATGGTTGGCGAAATCCTGAGCGAGCGGCAATTTTTAGCCGAAAACCTGCGTACTTTGCCCTCGGTGGTGGTCATTCATCCGTCTGATGCCAATTTCCTGCTCGTTCAGTTTGCCGATGCCCGCAGTACGTTTACCCAGCTCATTGATCATCAGGTCATTGTCAGGGATCGCTCGGGCGTTGTTCTTTGCGCCGACTGCCTGCGGATCTCCGTGGGCACGCGGGCCGAAAACGAGCGACTACTGGCAGTGCTCCGGTTAGGTAACGCTTTGCCCGGCAAACCGGCTGGACCAACCCCGCCGGTGGCGAAACCAGAAGCCGTATCCAACGTCTAAGGAGAGTGGCTGGCCGCAGCTGCCTTTTTTCTCTCTGTGATAACATGAATGGTAATTTATCTATGAAAAAGTTTATTCCGTTGTTTATGCTGGTCCTGCTGGGCTGGCTCATGGTGCCCAACCGGGCGCAGGCGCAGTATAACAACTGGGCGGTGGGGTTTCGGGTTGGTGAGCCATCGGGCGTGAACATCCGCAAATATTTTGGCAGCAATCACGCCTTCGACCTCAACGTGGGCACCTATGGCGGGCTGTATGGCAACTACCGAAAATACCGCGACGGTGCGTACAAAAGTGTTGGTCTGACCGTACAAGGGCATTATCTTTGGCACAAAGCCCTCACCAGCAGCGAAAGTCTGCGCGGCTACTACGGCTTTGGCGGGCAGTTTAACACCCGCCGGTTCCACAACGCGGGGGGCGTTCAGAGCCAGCTGTCCATTGGTGCATCGGGCATTGGCGGGCTGGAGATGTTCCCGGCCAACAAGCCGTATTCGTTTTTCCTGGAAACCGGCCTATACGTCGAACTCCTCCAGGCTCCTTTTTTCCTGAACCTCAACACGGGCTTAGGTATCCGCTATAATTTTTAAAAAGAAGGGGACGAGACAACTTGCGGGGATTTCTCCTTCCCTCTCGTCCCCTTCTTCCCCTCCTCCCTTTTCTTTTCATGCTCAACGTCTACAGTGCTTCTGCCGGGTCGGGCAAGACGTATACCCTCACCAAGGCGTACCTGAAGCTGGCCCTGAAGCCCGGCGGAGCAGACGATTATTTCCGGCATATTCTGGCCATTACGTTCACCAACGCAGCGGCCAACGAAATGAAATCCCGGATTCTGGACCGGCTGCGCGATCTGGCCGACCCCGCCCAGCACCCTCCGCTGCTGACCGAATTAGTGGCCGAGTTGTATCCGGGCCTGACCAACGATGCCCTTGAGGTGGCTACGCGCGAACTGCGCCGGAAAGCGGCCTCGGTATTCAAAACCATCCTCCACAAATACGCCGATTTCTCCGTTACCACCATCGACTCGTTTACGCAGCGGATTGTGATGGCCTTCACCGACGAGCTGGGCCTGCCCTACTCCTTTGAGGTGGAGATGGAAACCGACGAAGTCCTCGAACTGGCCATCGACAACCTGATCGAAAAAGCGGGTCTGGAGGAGATGGATGAGATCACGACCATCCTGAGCGACTACTTTAGCGGCACCGCCACCGATGGTAAGAACTGGAATCAGCTCCCCGCTGTGCTCAAAGAATTTGGCAAAAACCTAACCTCCGACCAGTTCTACGAAGCCGTTGATGCCGCCCAGGAACTCTCGCCGGGGGCCCTGCGGGCCATTCGCCAGCAACTCATAGACCACAACCAGCAAACCACAAATGATGTGGTTGCGCAGGGGCAGCGGGCGTGGCAGTTGATTACTGATGCGGGCCTTTCTGAAACCGATTTTGCCTACGGCGATAAAGGCGTGGCCGGATTTATTCGATCCATAGCCGACGGTGATGCCACCCAAAAAGCCGGGGCGCGGGTAGAAAACGCCGTAGAAAAAGGCGATTGGTACATCAAAAAAACGCCCCTGTCCGTACAGGCTATGATCGACAGCCTGACGGATGACCTTTGTCAGTGCATTACCCAAATCAACTCCATTCGTGCCGAACGCGGCCAGCAGGTGGCCCTGTTCGAGTGCCTGCTGCCGCATTTGCAGAAACTTGCCCTGCTCAAACAGATACGCCTTGAATTTGATGACCTGCTCCGAAAAGATGGGCGCGTTCATATCTCCGAATTCAACAAAAAAATTCTGGCTATCGTAGCCTCGGAGCCAGTGCCGTTTCTCTACGAACGGCTCGGCGTTAAGTACCACCATATTCTGGTCGATGAGTTTCAGGATACCTCGCGGCTGCAGTTTGCCAACCTGATGCCCCTGATCGACAATGCCCTGGCATTCAGCCACCTGAACCTGGCCGTGGGCGATGGCAAGCAAGCCATTTACCGATTCCGGGGGGGCGACATGGACCAGATCGTGTCGCTGCACCGGCAAGACTTAGACAGCCTGAAACGGGCGCATAACCCCGGATCGTTCACCGCCGACCGAATCGACATGCTGGCCGGCCAACTGGTTCCCGCCACGCTCGATACCAACTGGCGCAGCGCCGAACCCATTGTGCGGTTTAACAACGAATTTTTCGATTTTGCCGCCCGCAAGTTCGAACAGGCACACGCCAAAATTGCCGATGTGTTCGATACGGAGCAGGTTTTCCGGCAAAAGACCCAGCCAAACGCCCGGCTGGAGGGGCACGTACAGATCGACTTTGTGGCCAAAGATGTTGAGGGCAACCGGGACCTGACGGCCATGATGCTCGAGAAAACACTGACGCAACTGGAACAGGCCGTTGCCGATGGCTATCAGTATGGCGACATTGCCATTTTGTGCCGCAAAAAAAAACACGCCAAAGCCTTAGCCAACGAGCTCAACGCCCGGCGCATTCCATTGGTCTCGGCCGATTCGCTGTCGCTGGAGTTTTCAGATCCCGTCAGGTGGCTCGTTACGCTCATGCGGCTCCTTCAGCAACCCGACCACCGCCTGCTGCGCTACGAACTGCTGTACCTTTACCACCGCGTGGTGGGGGGCATTTTTCCCGACGATGACCTGACCGGAAAACTGCGCCAGGTGGCCGAAGGACCCATAACGGGCGTTTACGATTACCTCACGGCGGAAGGATATCCGCTCGACCCCTATGCCCTGGGCCAGCTAAATCCCTACGAACTGGCCGAACGGCTGACGGCCCAGTTCAACCTCTTCGGCCAGGCAGATCATAACCCGTTTCTGTTTCGGTTTCTCGACGAAGTGCTGACCTTCAATCAGAAGCGTAGCGGCCACCTGAGCGATTTCCTGTTGTATTGGGAGGGTGTGCGGCAAAAAATTTCGGTGCAGGGAGAAGCCCGCAATGCCGTTAGCGTTCAAACCATTCACAAGTCGAAGGGACTGGAGTTTCCCGTCGTCATCATCCCGTTTGCCAACTGGACCGCCGAACCCAACCTGAACAGCACCATCTGGCTCGATCTGTCAACGGTAGACACGCCCTTGCTTACCCACCAGGCCGCCACCGGCGAACTGACCCGCCTGCTGTCGGCACCGGCAGCTACCACCAGTAAGCTGCACCGAACACCCGGCGCGGTGGCGGCCCAGTACCAGGACGAACTGACGCGGACGTTTCTGGAGAACATGAACCTACTCTACGTGGCCTTCACGCGCCCCACCGACCGGCTCTACATCATCGGCGAGTTATCAGATTTTACCAAAGCGGGTAACCAAAAAGGTATCAGCTACTGGCTCCACGCTTTTCTGAGCGACAGCGACATGGCCCGGCAGTGCGGCTGTAGTTGGCAGGAAGGCATGCCAGGTTATACCCTCAGCGGATGCACCACCGCGTTTCCGCACCGCAAAACAACCGAAACACCGGACGAAATCTTCCTCGACAACATCATCAGCGGCCACCGAAAACAGCAGCTAAACCTGCGCCGACAGGCCGACCGCGTGTTCGACGTGGCTACCTTTGAGCGCAGCCGGGAGCGCGACAGTAAACTTTGTGCGGCCCTGAGCCTGATAAAAGGTCCCGGCTGCCTCGACAAAACTCTCCGGCAACTCGTTGGCGACGGCATGATCCGGCTGGCCGAATGCACCGATCTACGGCAGTGGCTTACCAATATTATTGGCCACCCCACACTGGTCCCCCTGTTCGATGCCTCGCTCCGAATTGACACCGACCGGAGCATTCTGAGTAACAAACGACTGCACGGGGCACCCCACCGGGTGGTGCATCGGCCCGACGGCAGCGTTACCCTGGTACAGTATCAGTCGGTGGTCGTATCGGCAGGGGCCGATTCCGGGGCATCCGATCCGGTGGGGGGCTTACGCTATTTCACCGGTTTATACCGCGATATGGGTTTCGCCGAAGTGGAGGGGCAACTGGTGTATCTGTCCACCGACCTGAGTAACGGCCCGGAAGTGGTTCGGGTTGTTTAACGAATAAGTACCAATCAAATACCACATGATAAACCGAAGAATAGTTAATTTTTGGCGGAGAAAATCCATCGGCCAACTCCTGGCCCTGCTGCTTGTTCAGGGTAGTTTGGCCCTGCCCGGCCCGCTGCTCCCCTCCGCGCTGGGCCAGTCGCCCTACACGTTGCACACCGGTCGGGAGCTGGCCCTGTTTGGCATTGGCGCGGCTACCGGCGTGGCGGCCGTGGTCCTCGAAAAACAGCTTACCCCGCTCAACGCCGGCGAGATTGCCCGGCTGAACCGCGCCGACATCAGTGCCTTCGACCGGTCGGCAACCTACCGGCTCAACACCGCTGCCGACGGAATCAGTACGGTAACCCTGGCGGGGAACGCTGCCGTACTGGGCTTGCTCACGCTGGGCACCAAACCCATGCGCCAGGATATTAAAACGGTTGGTATCATGTATCTCGAAACCATTTTGCTGGCCAACGGCATTCAGCGGACGGTTAAAAACGGGGTTCAGCGGACGCGTCCGTACGCCTACAACCCCGATGCCCCGCTTGATGATAAGCTCCAGCGGGAAACCCGGCAGTCGTTTTTTTCGGGTCACGCCACCAATGCGTTTGCCACGGCGGTATTCACGGGCGAGGTTTTCCGGCACTATTTCCCCCACTCCCGGCTCAAACCCGTTGTGTGGGTTGGTTCGCTCGGCCTGGCCACCGCCACGGCCGTTTTGCGCTACGAAGGAGGTTTGCACTACCCCACCGATTTGCTGGCCGGAGCCGCTTTTGGGTCATTAATAGGCTGGGGGATTCCGAAACTTCACGAAATCAAAAACCACAGCGACCTGGGCCGACGGCTGGATATTCAGCCCTGGAGCACGGGTCAGGCCAATGGAATTTACGTGCGGCTGGCCGTGTTCTCGCAGTAACGTTGATGTTTAACTGATCGAGCCATGATTACCGAATACATTCAGGCGGCTTTACGCCGGGCCAGGTACGAGATAGTCGATAACGTTTATTACGCCGACGTGCCGGAACTACCCGGCGTTCTGGCCTACGGCGATACGTTAGAAGCGTGTCGACAGCAGTTGATTGAGGTGATTGAAGGCTGGTTGATTGTGGGCTTTCGCCACGGCGATGAACTGCCTGTTCTGGACGCTATTGACCTGAACGCTGTAACGGAAGCCGCCTGATATGCCACCACTCCGATCTATTTCCAGGAATGATTTTATACGAATTCTACGACTCGCTGGTTTTGAGGGACCATTCTCCGGGGGAAAACATCAATTTATGCGAAAAGGCAGTTTAAAATTGACAGTGCCAAATCCACATCAGGGCCTTATTGATGTTAATCTACTCAATCGCTTGCTTAAACAGGCAAACATCAGCCGGGACGAATGGCGTAACTTGTTAACCAATGACTAAAATAACCGACCATATCCGGAATGCCAACGGCAAGCCGATTTTTTCCATTGAAGTGATTCCGCCCCTCAAAGGCGATAACCTTAAAAGCCTGCTCGACAACATTGAGCCGCTGATGGAATTTAAGCCGCCGTTTATCGATGTTACTTACCACCGCGAAGAATACCTGGACCGGACCCGGCCCGACGGTACCATCCAGAAAATTGTGACCCGCAAACGACCCGGCACCGTCGGTATCTGTTCGGCCATTATGCACCGCTTTGGCGTCGATGCTGTGCCCCACGTGCTGTGCGGAGGGTTTAGCCGTGATGAAACCGAAGACTTTCTGATCGACCTGCATTACCTCGGCATCGACAATGCGCTCGTGCTGCGGGGCGACCCGGCCAAGCCCTTCACGACTTTTAAAGCCAAAGAAAACGGCTATGCCTACGCCAGTGAGCTGGTGGAGCAAGTGGCCAACATGAACCGGGGTGTTTATCTCCACGAAGAAGATACGGCACTGGCGCCCAGCAACTTCTGCATCGGCGTGGCGGCTTATCCCGAAAAACACTTCGAGGCCCATAACCACGATATTGACTTCGACTACTTAAAGCAAAAGGTCGACAAGGGAGCGGACTACATCGTGACGCAGATGTCTTTCGACAACCAGAAGTTTTTCGATTTTGTGGCCCGCTGCCGTCAGCACGGCATCACCATTCCCATTATTCCCGGCCTGAAGCCCATCAGCACCCGCCGACAGTTGCAGATTTTACCTAAGCTGTTTCATTTAGAAATACCACAAGATTTGGTCAAAGCCGTGGAAGCCTGCGAAAGCGATCAGCAGGTGCGGCAAATCGGCGTGGACTGGTGCATTGAGCAATGTCGTGCGCTAACGGCCGCCGGGATGCCCGTGTTGCACTTTTACACCATGGGCAAAGCCGACAATATCATGAAAGTAGCGCGGGAGGTGTTCTGACAAGATCGGCCCGGGAGCCATCGAAGTCGAACCAAAAATCAGGCACCAGCGTCTGCGGGATTGGGCAGGTTTTCCAAATCCCGTAAATCCTGCGGGCGGCCCGTGGCCTTTTTGTTCCGAATCAGGTCGGGCAGGCTGATGACGTTGGTCGGCACGTTTTCGATCATTAAAACGATCCGGTTTCGATAGCACTCCTCAAACGTAACACCCAGCGTGAACGTCATTATGTCAATCCACTCGTCGTAGCGGCAGAATGACAGGTAACTCGGTACTTTGGTGAAATCGCTGTGCTCAAACTCACCGTTTGTATAGCCGTATCGCGCCAGTGCCCGCAGCAACCGGTCGGCGTTTTCGTGGCCTGGCCTGACGAAAATATCGATGTCGGCAGTGGTGCGCAGATAACCGTGCGCAATCACCGCATGACCGCCCAGCACGACATACTCAACGCCCTCTTCGTTGAATAGGCTTATCAGATTTGAGTACCTGTCCTCCATTGCCTAAGGGTGGGTTAGCGGGATTGGCGTAATAAATTGCTTTGGCCCGACGAATCAATTTGAGCGCAGCCGCCAACCGTTCCTGTGGCGTTTTGGCCCACCAGTATGCTTTGTCGTAAGCGGGTATATCGTTGAAATTACCCGATTTATGGATGTGGCTCATACTGGTTCGTACTCCCTTTGATCACCATTCCTATGAAGTTGAACGTTCACTCGTAATTCAACAAGCGGTATTCCTTACCCCTTCGGGGCGCATCATCCTTTCTTCATTTCCTTCGCCCAGGCATCTTTCAAGGTCACCGTCCGGTTGAAAACAGGCCGGTCGGGTGTCGAATCAGCGTCTAAAACAAAGTACCCTTTGCGCATGAACTGGAAATTGG
>JAYVAP010000660.1:0-3038 GCA_043750915.1 Spirosoma sp.
TTTGTGGCATACACAAAAAGCCGCTTCATATGAAGCGGCTCTGGTGCACTCGTAGGGATTCGAACCCCAAACCTCCTGATCCGTAGTCAGGTGCTCTATCCAATTGAGCTACGAATGCATTCCCCATTTATTGGGATTGCAAAAGTAGGCATAAGTTTGGCACGGGTCAAGCTAACGGCCTAAAAACTTTGGGGTGCGCTTCATCAGAAACGCCCCAATTCCTTCGGCAGCATCAGTTGAGCGACCCAGTCGGTCCTGATTCTCAGCCTCCTGCTCGAGTTGATGGTCAAGGTCAGAATACAGCGATTGGTTCAGCACTGATTTCATGGAACCAATGGCCTGGGTCGGTGCAGCAGCGTAATATTGCACAACCTGCGCAACGGCACTATCCAACTCATCTGCCGGAACAGACCGGGTGACTAACCCAATTTGGGCCGCTTCGGGGCCGTATACCCGCCGACCGGTGCTGCTCAGCTCAAACGCCCGCTGGGGACCAACGAGCCGGGGCAGAAAAAACGTCGAGCCGGCATCAGGCATCAGGCCAATGTTTACAAAAATTTGGCTGAAATAAGCCTCATCCGTGCAAATCACCACATCACAGGCCAGCGCCAACGAGCATCCCGCCCCGGCCGCCACGCCATTGATACGCCCGACTACCGGCTTCGCCAGGTTCCGAATAGCCCGGATCATGGGGTTATAACCGGTACGCAGCGACGCGCCAAGGTTCATATCACCTAACCCGGTGTTTACGTTGGGCGGCTCAATATTGGCAAAGCCTTCTTTGAGGTCGGCCCCCGAACAAAAAGCCCGGTCGCCAGTGCCGGTGATAACCACCACCCGTACGCCATCGTCGGTGCCGGCGGCTTCCACAGCATTGATAATATCGGCAATCAGGTCCGCACTAAGGGCATTATAGACCTGAGGGCGATTGAGCGTGATCCGGCAAATGCCGTCGGCGGTTTCGTAAAGGAGGTTTTGATACATCGTTTAAACACGGAGAAACGGAGATTTACACAGACAACACAGCAGCACATGCCTCCCTCTACTTAACAACTCTTCGAAGGTAAGTATGGCGCAAAGATAACCTCCCTGACCTCCGTGCAACCTTTCCCTCCGTGTTTAACAAAATCAAACGAACCAGAACACCGCCAGTAAGCTAACACCCAATCCCAGCGCAGCACCGGCACCGATCTGGGCGGGCGTATGGGCATTTAGTTTCAGGCGGGCACTACCCACCAGACCCGTCAGCAGCACACCGGCCACTAAGGGCATAAAAAGATCGGCCTGGCTAAATTTGAGCATAATCCCGGCTATGATTCCCACCGCACCACTCACGCCAACGCTGTGGGCACTTATTTGCCAGGATAAACTGATGATACCCACCAGTAAAATGGATACGGCAATGCTGCCCAGCAATACGGCAATTTCGGGGGCGATGGTGGAAATAAGCTGCATCCGAAAAGCGAACAAAAACGCCATAAACGTATAAACGAGTGCCGTCAGAAAAAACGGCAGCCGCCGGTCGGCGAGGGTTTTCAGGTAGGGTGTTTGCACGTAGCCACTCCGGTAGAGATAATAAATGAGCAGGGCCGGTACCCCAAACGTGCCCACAAAAATCAGGACCAGCAGGCTGAGCCGCAACCCCGCAGAGAACACATCGACCCCTAGCACGCTGGGTACGTCAAAGAGCAGAATGCCGAATACAAACGTTGGCATCAGCAGTGGATGCAGCACAACCGACAAAAAACGGGCAAATGACGTAGGCAAGGGCAAATCCGAATTACGTCCTCCGGCAGGGTATCCGGTAAGGTTTATTGCAAATATAGCAACCCGGCTGATGCTAATCGATAATTCTACAGTTGTTTCCGGAGCCGGGCAACCGGGATATTGAGCTGCTCGCGATATTTGGCAACGGTTCGGCGGGCAATGTTGTAGCCCCGGTCGTTCAGAATCCGCTCGAGCTTATCGTCCGAAAGCGGGTTCAGTTTAGGCTCGCTGTCGATCATCTCACGCAGAATATTTTTTACCTCGCGGCTGCTGACATCCTCGCCCGAATCGGTGGCAATTCCTTCGGAGAAAAAATACTTGAGCGGATAAATGCCAAACTCCGTTTGCACCGCTTTGCTGTTGGATACCCGCGACACCGTTGATACGTCCATGTCGATGAGTGAGGCAATATCTTTCAGGATCATGGGCCGCAGCTTCGACTCCTCGCCGGTCAGAAAAAAATCGTACTGAAAACGCACAATGGCGTTCATGGTCCGTAGCAATGTCTGCTGCCGTTGCTTGATGGCATCGATAAACCACTTGGCCGAGTCGAGTTTCTGCTTCACAAATGAGACCGTTTCTTTGAGCGACTTATTTTGCTTGCTGCTCTTGTCGTAGGTATCGAGCATATCGGCAAAGGAACGGCTTATGCGCAGTTCGGGCGCGTTTTTGGCATTGAGCATCAGTTCGAGTTTACCACCCGCATTGACCAGAATAAAGTCGGGCACTAAGTACTGGGCCGTGTCCGACTCCCCATCAATGGAGCCAGGTTTGGGGTTGAGTTTGATAATAATGTCAACAACCTTCTTGAGGGCATCGTCGCTGATGTTAAGTCGTCGTTGAATTTTGTCGTAATGTTTTTTAGAAAATTCATCGAAAAACTCATCAATGATGCGGATAGCCAACCCCGCATACAGGTCGGACTGATCTTTGCGATGCAATTGCAGCAACAGGCACTCCTGTAGTGAGCGGGCTGCAATACCAGGTGGATCGAGCGACTGGATTTTGTGCAGTACGGTCTCAATCTCGCTGGTATCGGTAAATACATTTTGCGAAAATGCCAGGTCGTTCACAATGGCCTGCATGGACCGGCGGATGTAGCCATCGGCTTCGATGCTGCCAATGAGCTGGAGTCCGATTACGCGCTGATCATCGTTAAGTTTCTGATATTCAAACTGTTGCAAAAGAGAATCAGCCAAACTTGACCCGGTAGCCAGGGGCATGTCGCGCTCCTCTTCGGCGTAGTTGCCGTCGCCCTGCATTTTATACCC
>JAYVAP010000661.1:0-2489 GCA_043750915.1 Spirosoma sp.
CGCTGGGTCGGCCGTTGAAATACAGACTGATCTATCATTATCGTCATAGCCGACCCGGTGTGGGGCTGGTTTTACAAGTACTTTGAGTAAGTAGTCAAATCCTTGTCGCCACGTCCCGACAAACAAACCACAACCACATCGTCGGTTTTGAGGCCCATGTGGGGCAGGGCGGCTAAGGCGTGGGCCGTTTCGATGGCGGGAATAATGCCTTCGAGCTGACTAAGCTGAAAACCGGCCGCAATGGCATCATCGTCCGTAATGGCGTAGAAATCGCCCCGCCCCGACTGGAACAGGTGCGCGTGGAGCGGACCAATGCCGGGGTAGTCTAACCCCGCCGAAATGGAGTAGGGTTCTGTTACCTGGCCGTCGTCGGTCTGCATCAGAATGGTGCGGCTACCGTGCAACACGCCAGGTTTGCCCAGCACCGTTGTTGCCGCCGAATGCCCCGAAGCAACGCCAAGGCCGGCGGCTTCAACCGCCACCAACCGCACAGAAGGCTCGTTTAAGTAATGGAAAAAGGCACCGGCTGCGTTGCTGCCGCCACCCACGCAGGCCACCACATAGTCGGGGTTTTCGTGGCCTGTTCTGGCAAAAAGCTGTTTCCTGATCTCTTCCGAAATAACCGACTGAAACCGCGCCACCATATCAGGATAAGGGTGTGGCCCCACCACCGAACCGATGATGTAATGCGTATCGACGGGGTTATTGATCCAGTGGCGCATGGCCTCGTTGGTCGCGTCTTTGAGCGTCTGGCTGCCACTGGTGGCCGGCACCACGGTGGCCCCGAGCATCCGCATCCGGTCCACGTTGGGCTGCTGCCGCTTCATATCCACGCTGCCCATGTAGATGATGCACTCCAGGCCCATGAGGGCGCAAACCGTTGCCGTTGCCACGCCATGCTGACCGGCACCGGTTTCGGCCACAATGCGTTTTTTGCCCAACCGCTGCGCCACTAAGATCTGGCCAATGGTGTTATTAATTTTATGCGCACCGGTATGGCACAGGTCTTCGCGCTTGAGATACACCGTGGCACCAACCCGGGCCGACAGCCGTTTGGCTAAGAACAGGGGCGTTGGTCGCCCCACATAATCTTCGAGCAGCTGCCAGAATTCGGCCTGAAAGGCAGGCTCGGCAATTATATGCAGGTATTTTTGCCGCAGTTCCTCCACGTTCGGGTAGAGCATTTCGGGAATGAACGCCCCGCCGAACTGGCCGTAGAAGCCGTTTTCGGTGACGGTAAACGAAGTTTGGGTTTCAAACGTAGTTTGCATAAAGTTAGTGTTTCACTAAAATAAGCCCTGGTGCAGGAAGGTGGTCGAAATCGTTGTCGATAGTATGCAATCCATGTTTAAACCAAACGACTTGAGAAAGATAAGTCTTTGCGGACTACATTGATGAGTAAATTTGTGTTGTATATCGTTAATGGTTTTTTTTCTCCGCTAAAGCCTCATCCATCCGGCGGTTCTCTTCTTCTGAAAATTCCTTACCAAATAGAAAAGGCTTTTTAGGAGAAACCGTATCCAAAAAATCGTTCGATACCCCATCGCTTAATGTCTTCGGGTTTATAAACATTTAAACCGCGTTCTTTAATGGTTAAAAGGTGTTCTAATGTCTCCGCTTTCGTCGTTTTCATAGTCATAGTCTTTTAGATGGCTAACACATAGTCGACTCGTTCGTAGCCTGATCCTGCATGTCATGTTACACCGTTTCGGCTGTCTCCACCGGCCGCAATTGCGCAATTAGTGCCTGCACTTTGGCAACGTCTTTCACGCCGGGGGCGGTTTCTACCTGGCTGTTCACGTCCACACCGTACAGTTTCATGCCTTTCAGGGCCGTTAACTGATCGAGGTTATCGAGGCCGATGCCGCCACTAATGAAAAATGGTTTTTCGTTATCATAGCGACCCAGAATACTCCAGTCAAAAGCGTGTCCGTTACCGCCGGGCTGATCGCCTTTGGCATCGAACAGAAAAAAATCGCACTGGGCTTTGTAGTTGTTGAGCATCGAAAAGTTGAACGATTCATCGACCCGAAAAGCCTTAATAATGTTGATACCCCGGTTGCGCAAACTCCGGCAGAAATCAGGTGTTTCTGTGCCGTGGAGCTGCACATACTGAAAATCATATTTTTTGACCATGCGCAGAATAAATTCCGGGCTGGCATTAACGAACACGCCCACTTTCCGAATGGACCGGGGAAGTGCTCTGACCGCCACCTGGTCCAGTTCCTCTCCCACATACCGGGGCGACTGATCGTAGAAAATAAACCCAACAAAGTCGGGAATCAGGGCGGCAATCTCCTTCAGGTTTTCGGCATCACGCAGACCGCACACTTTAATTTTCATAACTGTCGGCGTTAGATAAGTTGGGTGGTTGAGTTAAATTGGGCCACCAATCCCGCCAGAGCAGCGGCCGGATCGGGCGTTTTCATAAAAGCTTCGCCAATCAGAAACCCGTCGAACCCAGCCTGAAACAACATGCGCAGGGTCTG
>JAYVAP010000662.1:0-4593 GCA_043750915.1 Spirosoma sp.
ATCGGCTTTCTGGTCCAGCGATGTCGCAATCGGAGCCACTACCCCCTCCTGATAAACCAGGACATCGTAGGTCAGCGAATCGCGGTCGGGGTCAGTCGATTTCCAGCGGAGTGTCAGGGTGGTGTTGAGGGTGTCGGAGCCGATTTTTGGGGTGATAACGACCGGTGCCGTCGAAGGTTTGTTTTGGCTTTTGTCGCCCCGCAGCAACAGTGTCAGGGCGGTCATGGGCTGGTCGCCCACTTCAATGGCGGCAAACTCGTTCAGATAACCCGTCAGGGCCGTTTGGAGCGTGTATTTGCCCGTTTGAACGCTGTCGAACCGGAAGTTGCCCAGCGAGTCGGTTTGCTGGCTGCGGCTGGTGGGGCTGAGCCTGACCAGCACGCGGGTAGCTGGTTTGCGGGTGTCGTTGAAGAGCACCTGCCCCCGCACGGAGGTGTATCGGATGGGTTCTACCAGCGCATCTTCGTTGCAGCCCCAGGCCAAAAGCAGGGCAATGGCCACCAGCAGGCGTATAAATAAGACGTTCATGATGAATCAGAGATGGTGTGGTGTGTATACAGGAAAGGTAACAGGTTTTTAGCGACGGCGGAAACGGCCCAGCATAACCACCAGCCCGGCATTAGCCCGCAGGTAATAATCGTTGCGCACCCCCACTGTTCGCCCGTCCAGCTCGTCGGTGAAGGGCTGGTGATAGGACAGGGTTCCGCGCAGACCCAGCGTTTCCGACAGCCGGTACTCCAGCCCGCCCCCGCCACTCAGCGCGAAATAGTTTTTGGTGGGAATTTCGGGGGCTATTCTCCGCCTTCGGACCACAAAGCCGCCCCCCACGAAGGCCACCGGCGTGAAGCGCTGGTTGGGCAGGGCCCGGAAGATGAGACTACCCGTGAATTCGTTCAGATCGACATTCAAAAAATACCGCGTTGCCAGCGTACCCAGGGCGGCACTGGCCTGAAAACCCCAATGAGGTGTTAAATACAACTCCACGGAGCCGCCGTAGCCAGCCTTATTGAGGGGCGCACCATAATCGCCCTGATACCGCCAGGCCGATCCGAAGGGCTGCAACACCAGCCGGGGGGCAGCCATGCGCTCCTGCGAACCAAAAACATCCGTCCGGGCCATTTCGGAACGCTCCTCTTCGTAGGCTTTCAGCTGCGTTTTGGTCTGCAAAACCGCCGAGCGGGCCACCGTCCACAAACTGTCGCGCACGCCTTCGATAACCATCGAATGAACCGCTTTTTCAATGGCCTCCGTCACGGCCAGATGGGCGGGTTCGGTGGTGGTGAAACCCGTTTCGGCTTCGAGCAGGCGTTTGAAACTCACGAACCGAAACACGCCCCCATCTACTGACTGCGACAAAATGGTTTTGGAAGTATAAATGGTTTTAAGAATTTTCCCGGTTTTGGTTGCCACCGCCCGCAGGTAGACCGTTACGCGGTCCTGCCGGTACTGCATGGACCCACCGGAGCCAAAATAACGCAGGCCAGCTCCACCCGTAACCACGTTGGCATCGTACGACACCACACCCCCCTCCATAATAACGCCGGCAAAGAGCAGGGGCGGCAGGCTGTTGTCTTCGCTTTTGAACTGCGCCATGCTCGACCGGATAATTTTCCGCTCGTTGAGCAGGTTACTGACGTTTTCGCGCTCAACGGGCACAAACCAGCCGCTTTCCTCCAGGGCCTTCATCAAAATGTTGGTAGTTCCCTGCGTAACGGCCGTGGAAAAGTTGGACCCCGTTTCGGTCAGTTTATACTGACCCGTGAGGTCGCGGAATTTATAGACGGCTACGTAGACTTTTTCGTTTGGAGCGGGCAGCGTCCGCAGCGTACTTGTGGCCTGGGTTTCTTCGCCTAAGCGGGCCGCCCGAACGCCTTTGGGCTGGTGCATGTAGGCATTGCAGCCGCTGAGTAGCCAGCCGCATACCGGGGCCAGCCATAGGGTGGCCCAAAAAGATCGATAAGACATGGACAAGTTGGTTCAGGTAACGGAAGAGTTGATGAAAACGCGCATGTGCCTCAGAAATAAGGTACCGTAATGGTGGTTTGACCGCCCTTACCGTCGGTGATCTGGATGTTTATGCCGTCGGCACCGTTTGCAATTATCACCTGCATATCGCCAAACTGAAAGGTGCCTTCTTTCAGACCCTTCTCGCCAAACTGATTGTTAAATAAATTTCGCGATAGCTGGCTAAGTAGCTGACTTTGCAGCGTTTGGGCGAAATTATTTACCGAGTTGGTCTGCGTTGTCGATGAAGTCAGCTTAGCCATGGGGTCTTTGGATTTGTCCTGCGCCTGCGCCGAACTAAGCATCCAGGAATAATTGAAGGTGTTGCCCCCAAACGACGGATTGTTGGGACGATACACTAAGGATTGCCCCCAGCCGCTCCCGCTGGTGAGCAGCCATAAGCCGATCAGTACTATTGCTTTCATGGTCTTGTGTTTTCCGGTTCAAATAGTGTGGAATTGTCTACCTATGAATATATTTTATCTAAAAGAAACCACGCCCCCGCCAGATTGGGTAGGTGGCCGTTAGTTAATGCCCGTTCCCTGCTGATCCTCGTCGCCAAGTTGCCGGTTAACGGTTTGTATATCGAAAAAATAAGCCCGAACAACTTCAACTGCATAAACAGCATACTCGTCGATGATTTCGCGCCGGGCCGGCACAAACTGCTGCCAGAGCACTTCATTATCCACGCTGATCGTAACGAGGTTGGCCAGCGTATTCGTGGCCGACGGTAACTCCTCAATTGTTACAACAAACTCACTCAGGTTGAAAACCGCAGCTACTTTGGGGCCACCCCTGGACGGGCCTGGCCTGGCCGGGCCACCCCTGGCCGAATCGACGGGCATATCGGCGGGCATCATCAGCGGCAAGCTGTTCCACTGCTGATAGAACGCTTCGTAGAAATCGCGGCCAATTTTGGTGCGCGTCAGGTCGAGCACAATGCTACCCGGCCCGTTCTCGTCCATCATGCCCTCCACCAGCGAATCCTCAACCATCGTTTCGGTCAGTTCATCGGCATAGCCCTGCCCAAAGGCGGGAACGCAGGCGAGCATAAAGCCCAGCCAAAACACCAACAGCAATGCTCGCACGGCGCAGAGAATCAGAAATTGTGGTTGGTCAGGATCACTTTCATCCCGCCCGTTTGCTCAATCCGCATAGGCACTCCCACCGACAGGCTTCCCTCCCGAATCAGCTGGTTGCCATCGCCCCGCTGAATGAGCTGGACATTTACGTTGTCTGACCGCACATCGGGCATACGCAGCACGTTACGGCTGCCCAACTGATCGACGTTATACTGATTGCCGTTGCCCAGCAGGTTTAGCTCCAGCTGGTTTTGGTTGCCCAGCTGCCGCAGTGTCAGGGCGTTGTTCTGCCCCTGGCTATTGGTGGTCAGGCGGTTACCCGTACCGGCCTGGTCGATGAATACCCCTGAGCCGCCCTGGCCCGATAGCATGGCCTGCTGAGCCGACGGCATGGGGCCAACACCCGTTTGCCGCCAAACCACCGGCGACTGGGCCAAAGCCGGTGCCGTGAGCAACAGACAGCCGAAGCCAATGCCAAGAATAAATCGTTTCATATCAATTGGGGGTGTGGATGAGCATACTCAAACGCTGACGGAGAAAAAAACTCAGGCTGCTGCACCGGGCGGCAGCCTGAGCGGCCCTTACAACGCCTTAGTTGTGCTGGACAATGGTACCCATGTTGCTGTTGCCCATCTGGCGCACGTAGGCCGTTTGCTCGAGACCTGTTTGCATAACCTCCAGCCGGTTGTCATTTCCCTTCTGAGTTGCATAATCGCCCGCCAGACCCCTGATCTGATGGTCTCTACCCACCTGTTTCAGATCGGCCATGTTGCGCATACCATCCTGGGTCAGCCAGATGCGGTTGTAGGTGCCGGTCTGCTCGGTTTTAGCCGTATTATAATCGCCAATCTGGAAAACGGTTGTGATGTTCTGCTGCGCCAGGCTGGGTGAACCCTGCTGGCGGATCTCCAGTTTGTTTGCTTTTCCGTCCTGAAAACCGTAGGCATTATTCCAGTTGTTATTCTGGAAAATGCCGGCCACGTTGGCATCTCCATATTGCTGGAGCCCGGCAAAGTTGTCGTTACCCAGTTGAAAAATAGTCGACTCGGTAACCCCCAGGTTGTCTGTCACATCCGACTGGTAGGTCAGTTTAGCCACGTTGCGGTTTCCTTCCTGCCGGAACTCAGCCCGGGCGGCTGTGCCGTCGGCACTTTGCTGAGTCGAGGAGATATCGTTTTCCCGACCGGTTTGCCGTGCGAGGGCCGATGCGTTTGCCTGCACCTGCTTGAAACTGGCGGTGTTGTCCCGGCCCCGCTGGTAGGAATCCACGTTGTGGCCACGGCCAGCCTGATCAACCGTTGCGCCCTGGTTAGTGCCTTCCTGCTCCAGTTTGGCGTTGTTCATCTGGGCTGCGCTGGTGCCGTTGCCATTCTGTTTGATGGTGGCATCGTGGTTTATCCCCCGCTGGAAGATACCGCCCTGGCTGAAATTGCCCGACTGATTCAGCGTTGCCTCGTTAAACTGGGCAAAACTGGTGGTGGCAACGGCCATCAGGGCCGCGCCAGCG
>JAYVAP010000663.1:0-3199 GCA_043750915.1 Spirosoma sp.
TACCCGGCGGCCGGTGGTGGCGCGGTCGTCGTGCCAGACAACGTGCAGAATAACATTATCGTAGGCGCGGTCGTGCTGATGGCGATGCGCCAGCCAGTCCGATGTTTTGGTGTGCATCTCCACCGTTCCGCCCCATTCCACCTCGCCCACCAGCAGCCGGGCATTGAAAAAGTCCGGCCCGGCATCGAGGTTTCGGAAGCCGGGGTGCAGCACCTGAATGGGTTCGCCATCGGTGGTGGTCAGGTTATGTTTGGTGAAATACTGATACTGCCACAAAAAATACAAAAATGCTTCGGACATGGCGGGCGGTGATAGGCAAACAATGGATCAAGTATCCGAAATAAACCGGTCAATGTCAACCAGGTAGCGGGTTTATTGGCTACAACGGTTAAGTTTCCCGTGCTTTCTGCCATGTTACAAGTTTACCGTACCGAAGTCATAAAAAAACTTCAGGTTGGGGCAGTAGACTGATCGGCTTTGTGCTACCAACCACTGGCAAACTATTTGGCGTGGTGCCGGTTTATGCTGTATCAACGATTATCTTGTCAAACAACGCCATGAAACAGTTCACAACGCTCACCGAAGCCATGGAAGACCTGCGCACACGCGGCTACACGGTTGATTTTGCCCCGGCCAAAGAGTTTCTTAAAGCCACCACCGACGATAATATCAAGCTCAAATGCGATGAGTTTGCCGTCGATGAGTTTTACCGCTTCGAGGGGCAATCCGACCCCGGCGACGAGATGACGCTCTACGCAATCAGTGCCAAAAACGGCATGAAAGGGGTATTTGTGTCGGCACAGGGCACCTACGCCAACGAGGTCTCGCCCGAGTTGATGGCTAAATTCAGCGTCACGCACCCCAACGTAAACACCGAAGGAGCCGTTCAGCCCATTCAGCCGATTGTGGCTGATTGATAGGCATTTTGCTGACATATGCAAGAAAAAACCCGGAACTGGCTAAAATTTCCGGGCTTTTTCATTATCTTTGCGGCTTTTACACAGAAACAAGTACGGTTTTTTTCGTACTGATATCACCATGAAGTTATCCGAATTCAAGTTTGAATTACCCGAAAGTCTGATTGCTCAACATCCGGTGGAGCGGGGCGAGTCGCGGTTGATGGTCGTTAACCGGAAGGCCAAAACCATTGAACACAAGCAGTTTTCGGATATGCTCAGTTATTTTGGTGATGGCGATGCAATCGTCATTAATAATACAAAAGTGTTTCCGGCCCGTTTGTACGGCAACAAAGAAAAAACGGGTGCCAAAATCGAAGTGTTCCTCCTGCGCGAACTAAACCGGGAAATGAAACTGTGGGACGTTTTGGTTGACCCCGCCCGCAAAATCCGCGTGGGCAACAAGCTTTATTTTGGCGACAGCGATCTGGTGGCCGAAGTAATTGACAACACCACCTCGCGCGGCCGGACAATCCGTTTTCTGTTCGACGGCAACCACGACGAATTTATGAAAGCGGTGGACGAACTGGGCGAAACACCCCTGCCCCGCGAAATTCAGCGTGAAGCCGAAGCCTCCGACCGGAGCGACTACCAGACCGTTTTTGCCCAGCATGTTGGGGCGGTGGCCGCACCCACTGCCGGTATGCATTTTACCCGCGCCATGATGAAGCGGATGGAAATTAAAGGGGTTCACTTTGCACCCATCACGCTGCACGTTGGCTTAGGCACGTTCCGGCAGGTTGATGTGGAAGACCTGACCAAACACAAAACCGACTCCGAAAACTTCCGCATCCCCGAAGAATCGGCCAAATTAGTCAACGCGGCCCTCGATGCTGGCAAACGCGTTTGCGCCGTGGGCACCACCTCGCTCAAAGCCCTCGAATCGTCGGTGTCGGCCAACAGTCGCCTGAAACCGGTGGAGGGCTGGACGGACCGGTTTATTTTCCCGCCCTACGAGTTCAAGATTGCCAACAGCCTGCTCACGAGCCTGCACCTGCCCGAGTCGATTCTGATTATGATGACCAGTGCGTTTGGCGGTCATGAACTCATCAAAGAAGCCTATCAGGTAGCCATTAAAGAAAAATACCGCTTCTTCAGCTACGGCGATGCCATGCTGATTATCTGAGATATCTATCTGTTTAAGGGGCCAAACGGCCCCTTTTTTTATGATCACTTCACCCGTTGACCAGCGTTTTGCCATCATCGTTGCCGGCGGCAGCGGCAGCCGCATGAAATCCGACGTGCCCAAGCAGTTTCTGCTGCTCCATGGAAAACCCATTCTTCAGCATACCATCACCCGGTTTCTGCGCCTGACACCCGTTCCGGAGTTGATTGTGGTGTTGCCCCCCCGCGACCGCCCCACCTGGGAAGCCCTTTGTCGGCAACATGGTTTTTATCCCGACCTGTTGCTTGTCGACGGGGGAACTACCCGCTTTCAGTCGGTCCAAAACGGGTTGAACGCCATCCGCAGCCCCGACGGCTTAGTGGCTGTTCATGATGGTGTGCGGCCTTTTGTTTCGGAAACTATTATCCACAACAGCTACGAAACGGCCGGACGGACGGGATCGGCGGTGGCCTGTGTGCCAGTCAAAGACTCGGTGCGGCAGGTGAATTCTACTGGTAACAGCTCGGCCCTTGACCGTGCTTCGCTGCGGCTCGTTCAAACCCCGCAAACGTTCCGGTTGAGCGAATTCAGGCAGGCTTTTCAGACCCCGGAACAGTCTTTTTTCACCGACTGCGCCAGCGTCATGGAATATGCTGGTTTTCCGATAACGCTTATCGAAGGCTCCTACGAAAACCGCAAGATTACTACGCCGGAGGATTTATGATGGGAAGGCAATTTTACCGGAAAATATCCTGGTTTATTTGTCAACAGGCTTATTTTCATAGTTGGCTAATTGAATAATCACGCCCTCAATGTCGTCTAACCCGGTCTGACCATGTATTTCAGCGCCTACCACTTGAATGCGTACAGGACCCTGATCTTCTGTCGCTTTTCCTGGTAAGTCATGTAGGAAGAACCTGGTTTCAGCGCACTACTCCCATCACAATTATAAACATGAAGGTATGGAGATGAGTAAAACATGTTTTCATCTTCAATCACCGTACTGCCTCTGTAGCTGTAAGCTATAATTTTGAAGGGGCTCGCTGGATTACCATGGCCTGGTTTTGGTTCGGTTGTCTGACGGGTTACCAAATCTCTAAGCCACTTGAGTTCTTTCACAGGGTCTTTCTTGCCACAG
>JAYVAP010000664.1:0-4123 GCA_043750915.1 Spirosoma sp.
TTTGCACTACCGACGTGGAGCGCAGCAGGTGATTTTCGCCGGCGGGTGCCCAGGCCGGCACGGCGGCCATGCCTTCCATAAAGTGCTTGATGTAGTCACCGTAGCCATCGGAGAACCAGGTGCCGGGCCAGGTTGGTCCCACGCGCACTACGCCGTTTGGATCGGTGGAATAGGTGGCCCAGTTAAAATGGCGGTAGGCTTCTTCGCGGTAGCGTTCGTCGCCGGTGCGCTCATACCAAAGGGCGCAGAGCGATGCGTAGCGGGCCGTGTGGCTGGCCATGGGTACATAGCACCAGATTTGCTCTTTGATGGCGTCTTCGCCCTCGGCACCAAAAGCAGTGCGGGCATAGCGGATCAGGGCCGAAGCATTGGCATCGGCATCAGGATCTGACTGAGGGTTTTTGAGTAAATAGCGGGCCGTTTCGAGCGGAATGTTGTTGACCCGGTTGCTTTGTTGGGGGTCGTTGGGGATATCTTCAAAATAACCGCTCCACTTAAAAGTTTTCATGGGGCCTCCTTTCGAGTAGAGCCAGTCCCAGGCTTCTTTGCGGGCGCGTTGATAGGCGTTGGTGCGGGCCGTGTCGATGCCGATGCGGCCGCTGGTGCGTAGCAGCTCGTCGAACAGCCGGACGGGTTCGATCACGTTGGCCGTGTAGCCATCGGCCACCAAGCCGGTGCGGGCATTGACCCGGAAAGGCCAGGGCGACAGGTCTGATTTATTGTTCAGGAACGGATCGAGGTTTTTATCGGTCTTGCGGCAGTTTTTTGCCAACGCATCCGCGCAGTCCAAAGCAGCCTGGAGGTAAACTTTTTCGTCGGTTACCTGATAAAACTTAAGGTAAGCGTAGCCGAGTTCGCCTATTTTATCGGGTTCCACGCCGTGCAGCCCGTCGCCCCGCATCCCGTCGGTTTCCCATTTGGTGGCTCCTTCATAGGTTTTCTCAAACGGATTGGAACTGGCGTAGGGCACTTTGCTCCAGACCCAATTGGCGGGCGTGGTGCCATTTTTAAGCTGGTAGTCGAGCATTTCCCGCACAACTCCGATGTATGACGTATCGCCCGAAAACACCCGCCAGTCGAGCACCAGACTTTGCACCATGCCGGCATACACGCAGGCGGGGTTGTGCATCCAGCCCTCGCCGGTTTTGCCCTGGAGAAATTTTTCCTGCGAATTCATGTGCGGCCCCTCAAAACAGCAGGTTACGAAATACATTTTCAGCCCTGTTTTGTGTTCGATGGGTGTGCCCGACTTAATAAATTCCGATGCCAGCCGCGACACATGCGTATAGGCCGCGCCGGGCTCCTGGGGTTTATACCAGGCCAGCAGTTTACCACCTGCATCGCGTACGGCCCGGTAAGCAGCAATTGTGTCGCCGGTTTTAGGGGCAACTGTTTGTGCCTGGGCAGCTAATCCGGTTGTTAAGACAAGCAGAAATAAGAATTTCTTCATGGAGATATTGAAATTAAGGGTTTAAAAATCGAGTACCAGGCTTTCCCCCCGTTTGAAGTGGCTGCGGAGAATTTGCCCGGCCAGGTCGGCATTTTTCTGCCGGATGGCATCCACCAACTGGCGGTGTTCGCGATCGGTCTGGTCGTAGTCTTCGAGGTTGGTCCGGCCTTGTCCGAGTTTTTGGTGAAACAGCGGAATATGGGCATAGTGGTACAGGTTCAACAGGCGCTGATTGCCCGCAGCCTGCAGGAGTGTTTCGTGAAACTTGAGGTCGGCCTCGCAGGCACCAGCAAAGTAGCCCCGCCGAATCATCGTGGTAAAATCATCGCAGATGGTGTCCAGTTCGAGCAGCTGGGCCGGCGTAATACGGTCGATGGCCAGCTGAACGGCCGCCAGTTCGAGAATTTCGCGCAGCTCCCGAATCTGAGAGATATCTTCGGCGGTCATTTCCTCAACCAGATACCCACCCTTTTCGCCGGTTTTAACCAGGCCTTCGCCCAGCAGTCGGGTGAGCGATTCGCGCACGGCCATGCGGCCCACGCCTAACTTTTCGGCCCAGTAATCTTCTTTCAGCCGCGTGCCGGGGGCTATCTGCGCCGTCAGTATTTGTCGGCGAAGTTCATGAAAAGCCTGATTGGCTTGTGAATCGAGCTTCATAATTGGTAAAAGTAGAATCTTGTAAACAAAAAAACAATAATTTTGTCTACATTTATATTACATCTCCCGTTAATCGCTCCCTTGTATGAACCAACATATTGCCCTCCCGCCCGAGCTCGCCCCCGCCGAACTCGGCAAATTTATTGCCGGTGGTGTCGTTTCGCTCAACCGCAAAGTTAACCCGCGCTTAGTGTTCAAAGCGGCCAAAGGCAGTAAGCTCTACGACTCGCACGATAAAGAGTACATTGATTATCACGCGGCCTTTGCGCCTTATTTCCTGGGCCACAACCACCCGGTTATCAACCAGGCCGTGATCGACTCGCTCCAGCAGTCGTGGTCGCTCATGGGCAGCGGCACCACCGTGTGGGAGTCGAAACTGGCCGAGCTGCTTTGCCATTCGGTGGCATCGCTGGATCTGGTGCAGATTACCAACACGGGCAGCGAAGCCACTTCGCTGGCCATTCGCCTGAGCCGGGCCTACACCGGGCGCGAAGACATTGTGGTGACGCTGGGGGGCTACAACGGTTGGCAAGACGATGTGGCGCGGGTGGTGATGCCCACGCTCAGGCAGGTAGGCCCGCGTGTGCAACCGGGTGAGTATGGCTTCGTTTCTATGTCGGCGGGCATTCCCGAATCGACCCAGCGACGCGTTCACGTGGTCAACTTCAACGACCTCGAATCGCTGGAATATGTCATGCGCCGGTATCCCATTGCCTGCGTGCTGACCGAGCCAGTACTGCAAAATGTGGGCGTGGTGTTGCCCCAGCCCGGTTATCTGCAGGGCATTATCGATCTGTGCGAGCAGTATGGCAGTCTCTGCGTGATGGACGAAGTGAAAACGGGCTTCCGCACGGCCCTGGGCGGCTACCAGTCGGTGGCGGGCGTTACGCCCCACCTGTCGGTATTTGGCAAGGCGGTGGCCAATGGCTATCCACTGGGTGTTATTGGTGGCCGGCGCGATATTATGCAATTGTTCGACGACCCCGACCCGGCCAAACGCGTGCTCATTGCGGGTACTTACAATGCGCACCCGGTTAACACGGCAGCGGCCATTGCCACGGTAGAGATGTTGCAGAATCCCGCCGTTTACGACCAGATTGCGCAGGTCAGCAACCGGCTCTACGCGGGTTTAGAAGGCATTTTTGCCGAAAAGGGTCTGGAAACGGTGGTGGCCCGCAACGGGTCGGCCTTCTGCGTCTATTTCGCCAAATCGGCCCCGCGCGATGTCCACGACATTTTATATAACCACGATTTCAAACGCGACCTGGCCTACCGGCTGGCCTTAGTAGAACGGGGCATCTACCAGATTCCGGTTCCCTGCAAACAAGGCTCCATCAGCTACGCCCACACCGAGGCCGACATCGACAAAACGCTGGATATTACCCACGACATTGTTCGAAGCTGGTAAAACAACAGCGCACAGTGACATCGTTAAATGCCAAGGCTTTAAGTACTGGGACGTTATTATTTGGATATACCAATCTTGCTTTAAAAGCTACTCTACCCCTAAATCCCCTAAAGGGGACTTTGTCCAAACATAAGCAAAGTCCGGCACAGGCCGCCCTGCCTTTAGGGGATTTAGGGGTAAGGCTAACTAAAATAGTAATCCCCATTAAGTTCAAATAATATCGTCCGGCTACTTACCAGAACCAGGCGTAGATAAGGATGTAAGAAACCGTCATAACGATGGCCCAGAAACTGACCCGCCGAAACCACGGTTTCGGCGGGTCGTGGCTGTCGGCACGCTGCCAGATAGCCATTCGCTCCACGCCGACGTTCTCGTGCCGGGTGAGCCAGCTCAGGCCCAGGGTGAACAGCAAAATAAATATCAGCACCAAACCTGCTACGTTATATACGTTCCAGCCGACGTGGAACAGGCGCAGCGCGTAGGGCAGCACCAGCAGCGGAAACGACAGGCACAGGGTCCAGAAAGCGGCTGTGGGCGTAACGCCTTTCCAGAGTACGCCCAGCGTGAAGAGCACCGCCACCGGAATGGCAATAAACGCCCAGCACTCC
>JAYVAP010000665.1:0-2026 GCA_043750915.1 Spirosoma sp.
CGAATATGAGGCCTACGACCGGATGGCCCTGAGCGAGATGCAGAAAATTGAGGACGAAGCCCTTCGGCGGTGGCCTGTTCTGCGCTGCACCATCATTCACCGCACCGGCACGCTGTACATCGGCGACATGGCCGTTCTGATTGGCGTGGCCACCGCCCACCGCGCCGATGCTTTCGATGCCTGCCGCTATATTATTGACACCATCAAACAGACCGTACCCATCTGGAAAAAAGAGATTTTTACCGACGGCAGTGTATGGGTAAACGCCCATCCATAAGGGCAAGCAAGCCGTAAGCAAACTTTCCTGCCCCTTGAACAGCCCCAAAAAAATCTAATTTCTCTTTAACACCAACAATTCATTTTCTGCCTAACTTTACAACCCACAGATTGCATCCATCGACCTGATAACGTGGCACGTATGAAAACGTCCTCTACATTAATCTCCACCTTGGCTACCGGTTTGCTGACCGTGCTGCTGACCAATTGCGCCCCCACCCGCACAACTTACCGACTCGAACCGGCATCGGGCGACATTGCCACCATCGACGGGCGATCCGTTACCAAAGCCGAGCGTAACGGTATTGGCGTGGTAGCCTCGTTTGAGCGTGAAGATATGGACTTTGTGGCCCTTGACGTTGAAGTCAGAAACCGGACCGATCACCCCATCGAGGTCAACCCCGCCGACTTTCATTTTGTAGCCCTCGGCGCAGCGCAGGATACGCTGACCGACCCGCAAAACGCCGGTCAGCCCCTCGTCCGCACAGCAGCCAACCCGGTTTATGAAGCCGGACGAATGGGGTTCAAACGCAAAGAGGAAGAAAAGCGGCTGAAACGGGCCAAAGTAATCAACACTATTTTACTGGTAGCCCTTGTTGCATCTGATGTCTCCAGTTCGGGCAACAATCGTTCTTACCGCGAGTGGGTTGGCAACCGCGTTTCCCACGACTTTGCCTATCAGGCGGTGGCCGCCAAACGCGCTATTAATTATGGCACGTTTGCCAACCGGATGCAGCGCTTCGATTATGAAGAATACCGCTGGCGCGAACTGGCCCTTCGGACCAGCACACTCGCACCCGGCGAGTCGGTTCGGGGCTTTGTTTATTTACCTAAACTCTTGAATGCCAAATATTTATCTATAAATTATACCCTGCCTGAAGAAACCAGTATTCCACTCCTGTTCAAACAGGATCTGGTTCAGGAAACCGGAAAAAGTCAACGCCGACGCTAACATAATGCAGGCTTCAGTTCGTTCCGGCCCGTTTTACAGAGCCGGTCCAAAGTCGACGCGTCACGCTGCCGTTACTCCTCTCCTTCTTCCTCAAAAGCCCGCTGTGCCCGCTCCAGTTCCAGCAGCGTTCGGGCGTTATTCTGAAGCCGCGCCAGGGCAATCCCTTTTTGGTATAAATCAATTGCCCGCCCGCGCTCGCTACGCCCGGCATAGAGCGCAGCCGCGTGGTAGTACGTTGGCAGGTAACCGGGATGCTCCCTCAGCAGCTGATCGAAATAAAGCCGTGCCTGCTCAGGCTGGCCGTCGATGTATTCCATCGCCAGGGCATAAACATTAAAGGGATCGTTGGGTTCTTCCTGTACAAATCGAATTAATTGTTGGATACGGTCGTTGTTCATGCGGGCAGGAAAAAACAGTATGCGTGCATACTTTCTATTGGACAGTTTGTACTTTTGCGCCGTAAATTTGGCTGGTAACGGCCCGATTTCCCAAACTAAAACCACATAATCAATGAAAATTTTAGTGTGTGTGACCAGTGTTCCCGACACCACCACCAAAATCACCTTTACCGACAACAACACTAAGCTTAACAAAGCGGGTGTCGCCTTCATTACCGGACCCTATGACGACTACGCCCTGGCGCGGGCCGTTGAGCTAAAAGAGACCGCCGGTGCCACTGTAACGGTGCTGACCGTGGGCGGGGCCGATGCGGAGCCGGTGATCCGCAAGTGCTTAGCCATTGGGGCCGACGAGGCCATCCGGGTCAATGCCGAACCCACCGATGCTTACTTTGTGGCC
>JAYVAP010000666.1:0-3825 GCA_043750915.1 Spirosoma sp.
CCCGGAAACGGTTCGATAAGCCAACCACCTGAAACCGCTCTTCCCCATCCTCGCCAGGACGCGAAGGTTTGATTTGGGCGGAGGGATCAGCGAAAACGCTTTCTCCTTCACTGGTCGAGTTGTCCCGGTCGGGATAATCCTCAACGATGTGTTTGATGTTTCCCGCGTCCCATTGAAAATCAGCCATTTGCCTGGTCGTTCCCTCCCCATTTCAATGGATTTGCCCTGTACTGGAAGCAAAATAGCCAGCGGTTGTCGCGCGTGAATGACGTTTTTAACTGCCCGCTTCGCTTATGCTTTTTATTTCTTCGGTGTCACCACTTTTGGTGCCAGGAACATGCTCATCCGTTTGCCTTCGAGTTTAGGTTCGGTTTCTACCTTGCCAAACTCTTCAAGCCCTTTGGAAAACCGGTCCAGCAGCTGAAATCCACGGTCTTTAAACACAATGGCCCGTCCCACAAACTGCACGTAGGCTTTCACCTTGGCCCCTTCTTTGAGGAAGTTAATGGCGTGTTTGAGCTTAAAATCAAAATCGTGATCGTCGGTGTTAGGACCGAATCGAATTTCTTTGATAACAACTTTGGTGGCGTTGGCTTTGATTTCCTTCTGTTTTTTCTTTTGCTCGTACTTGAACTTGGAATAGTCCACGATCCGGCAAACGGGCGGAACGGCACTGGGCGATACCTCAACGAGGTCGAGATTCTGAGCTTTGGCCATGGCCTGGGCCTGATTTGTCTCGTAGATTCCCTGCTCTACATTTTCACCAACTACCCGCACTTCGCGGGCCAGAATGCGCTCATTAACTTTGTAGGGTTCTTCAACCACGCGACGGGGTGGTCTGCGCTGGGGTAATGCCATATAATGTGTTTAGGGTAACGAATGTTGTGACCAGCTTTATTGAGTCGGTTTGATAACGTAGCGGTTAGCAAAAAGTTCGGGAATTTACTGAAAATAAGCATAACCAGCAACTATTGAGTGGCAGGGCGGTCTTCTGTGGCTGGCAGACCCAGTCCGGTGCCTGCCAGCCATAACCTATCAGACCCATCAGAACCAGGCACTCAAATCTTCACCTCCGCCTGAAACGACCGCACAAAGTCGTCGATGCTCACCATGCCCAGGTCGCCCTGCCCTTTTCGCCTGACCGAGAGTTTGCCTTCGGCGGCTTCTTTCTCGCCCACAATGAGCATGTAGGGCACTTTGGCCACTTCGGCATCGCGGATTTTGCGCCCGATTTTCTCGTCCCGCAAATCCACATAGCCCCGGATGTCCTGCTCCTGAAGCGTCAGAAACAGGTCGTTGGCATAATCCTCGTATTTTTCTGAGATGGGCAAAATGGCGATCTGTTCGGGAGAGAGCCAGAGCGGGAAGTTGCCCGCCGTTTGCTCGATCAGAATGGCAATGAACCGCTCCATCGACCCAAACGGGGCACGGTGAATCATCACGGGCCGGTGTTTCTGGTTGTCGGACCCGATGTATTCCAGCTCGAAGCGGTTTGGCAGGTTATAATCTACCTGAATCGTACCCAGCTGCCATTTCCGGCCCAGGGCATCGCGCACCATAAAATCCAGTTTTGGGCCATAAAAAGCGGCTTCGCCCAGAACTGTCACCGTTGGCAGGCCTTTTTCGGCGGTGGCTTCAATGATGGCCGACTCGGCTTTTTCCCAGAGGTCGTCTGAGCCAATGTATTTGGTTTCGTTTTCGGGATCGCGCAGCGAAATTTGGGCACTATAATCCGAAAAACCAAGCACCCTGAACACATACAGCACCAGGTCGATTACTTTCAGAAACTCTTCTTTCACCTGATCGGGGCGGCAGAAAATGTGGGCATCGTCCTGGGTGAAACCCCGCACCCGCGTCAGCCCGTGCAACTCACCCGACTGCTCGTAGCGGTAAACCGTCCCAAACTCGGCCAGCCGCAGCGGCAGGTCGCGGTAGGAGCGCGGTTTGGTTTTATAGATTTCGCAGTGGTGCGGGCAGTTCATGGGTTTAAGCATAAACTCCTCGTCAGGATTGGGCGTTCTGATGGGCTGGAACGAGTCTTCGCCGTATTTTTCCCAGTGGCCCGACGTTACGTAGAGCTGCTTGCTGCCAATGTGGGGTGTTACCACCGGCAAATAGCCGGCCCGCAACTGTGCCCGGCGGAGGAAATTCTCCAACCGTTCGCGCAGCACCGTTCCTTTGGGCAGCCACAGCGGCAGACCCGCGCCTACTTTCTCCGAAAAGGCAAACAGTTCCAGCTCTTTGCCAAGCTTGCGGTGATCGCGTTTTTTTGCCTCTTCGAGCAAAAACAAATACTCGTCGAGTTCCTTTTGCTTCGGGTATGTAACGGCGTAAATCCGGGTGAGCTGTTTGTTTTTTTCGTTGCCGCGCCAGTACGCACCGGCCACGTTCATGATCTTTACGGCCTTAATTAAACCGGTGCTGGGAATGTGCGGGCCCCGGCATAGGTCCGTGAAACCGCCCTGTGAATAGAACGTGATGGTGCCATCGGCCAGGCCTTCGAGCAGGTCGAGTTTGTAGGGATCGCCCTTTTCGGCGAAATATGCCACGGCATCGGCCTTGCTCATGGGGGTGCGGACATACGGCTCTTTCCGGCGGGCGAGTTCAATCATTTTGTCCTCTACCTTTTTGAAATCTTCCTGCGAGAAGGGTTGCCCATTGAGGTCAACATCGTAGTAGAAGCCAGTTTCCACCGCCGGGCCAATACCGAACTGAACGCCCGGATACAAGCTTTCTAAGGCTTCGGCCAGCAGGTGGGCCGACGAGTGCCAGAAGGTGGCCTTGCCCTCGGCATCGTTCCAGGTCAGCAGCTGCACGTCGGCGTCGGTTTCAATGGGCTGGCCGATGTCCTGAATAACGCCGTTTACTTTGGCGGCCAGCACATTACGGGCCAGCCCTTCGCTGATTTGGGTGGCAATATCCAGCCCGGTGCTTCCTTGTGGGTACTCTCGAACGCTGCCGTCGGGCAGCGTCACGCGGATTTGTCTGTCCTGCGCAATCATGGTTTGTACTGGGTTAAACGATGGGCACTTGCTGCCTGCCTACAACTGCAGACTGCTTTGGTTGGCCAGGCGGAGCAGGCGTTATCGATTGCCCGCTGCCGACCGGTATTAGTTTGGACTTATTGGTTTGATGGTTCGGCGTGCCCCGCTCCCGCCCAGCGAATCGCCCGTGCTGGTGGTAACCCGTGTTTTGGGTTGCATCGCAGAAATACGAACGCGGGTGGTATCGAGCACCGCCCGGCCCCGCGTAGTGGTCAACGGCTGAGCGGGCGCATCCGGCAAAAATAAGGAGTTATACGGGTTTTTTGCGTATCGTCGCCGGTCCGACCGCCACAAACCGGCCGCTGCCTGCCGATCGGCCGGGTTTTGAGCGGTGGCTTTGGTGTAGGCCTCCATTGCCAGGTCATACTGCCCCAGCTGCTCATGGCAGTAGCCGAGGTAGGTGTCGATGCGCGGGAACTGGGGCCGCAGTTTCTGCACGCGCTGGTAGTTGGCCAGGGCACTGTAATAATTCCGGTAATTCTGGTTAATCAGCCCCATCTGAAAATAAGCCTGGTAATAGGCAGGTTGCAGTGCCACCGTTTTCTGGTAATACAGCATGGCACTGTCCAGCTGGTTGGCCATGTGGTAAATCATTCCCCGGCCATAGTTGAGCCGGGCATTGGCAGGAAAGTATTGCAGCGCCTGCCCGTTGTAGGCTAAGGCCGAAACAGCATCGCCCTGCACCCGGTAAATTGATGCCAGCTGATTGTAGGTTTCCACGTATCGGGGTTTCAACCGGAGCGACTGCTGATACAGGGCCAATGCCTGCACGGTGTCGCCC
>JAYVAP010000667.1:0-5181 GCA_043750915.1 Spirosoma sp.
AAAAAGCCAGCGACATAATTGTGGTTAAAGCAATTGAACCTAAACGGTTAGTCAAACAACTTGTACTGACGCTGTTGACAGGCGACCCTAAAATAGTCTTTTCGGATGGTACTTCGCCCTTGTCATTCAGCATGGTTGCGCTGGGTTTCGATGATAAGCCTGTGGCATTCAATTATACCCAGGGACTAACCTTTCTGGTCAACGATAAACCATCAACTTCTTTGACAGTCAACCCGGTGGTTGAAGGAACGTACCGATTCAAAGTTAAAGGCTTTGAAAAAGAAAGTAACGAACTGGTCGTCAACGCTCACCCAAAAGCCTATTATGTAGGCAGTCTACGCTTGAAGGCGGTTTTGAACGGTAGTGATTTTGTCGCTGATGACATTTCGGTGGCCATATTTAGCATTGAAGTGGCAGATCGGGAAGGTAAATGGGCTACGTTTGATTATAGTAAGGACGTGAAATTTTACATGAACGACCAGCCCATCACTACGCTAACCTTTAAAACCCGTACGCCCGGGGTATATAGATTTAAAGCAAAACTGTACGATAAAGAAACTACTGAATATATCCTGCGGGCCTTATCGTTTTCTGAAGCTAATATTATAACAATACCCATCATCTTTCACCTTCTTGACGTGGATGTATCGCAGGATAAACTACAGGCACAAATCGATATTTTAAATAACACTTTTCGAGATAACTGGAACCCGGAGAATGGCCCTAAAGCTGATCGGCATGCTGATTTTAGATTGCAGTTCATCTTGGCTAATATAGATCCAAATGGAAACCGAATGAATGCATCCGGTCGCGATATGATTAACAAAGGGCGCACAGGGTACTCATCACAGGAAGTCTATGAAACAATAGGCTGGGCACATTATTGGAATCCTAATTATTATCTAAATGTGTTTGTTGCCAATTATACTAACGAAATAGGCTATCAGGGTCTGGGTAGTTTTTGGGATGGAATGGGGACTTACCCAGTCGTTAGCCAGCCCATGACAGGTCTGGGTATTGCCGTCAAGGGAAAATCTCCGAATTACTTGCATGGTATGGTTTTAAAGCCCCGAGTATTTGACCTTGCCTACCTCAATAGGGTTATTACCCATGAGATAGGCCATATGCTTGGTTTAGCACATACCTTCAATGAAACAGACTGTGTTGGCGACGCGGACTGGTGTGAAGACACACCTATTTATAACCGAAGTCTTTATACACCCGGTACCGATAATAAGCAACGAACAGCATGTAGTGGGCAATCATTCGTTTCTACAAATTACATGGATTACTACCGGAGTTATAATAACTCTTTCACTCTGGACCAATCAGCCCGCGCCCGGCATGTCATCAATTATGGGCTTTGGTTGCCAACTCCATTTAATGCAAGAGCGTCAGGCGGGGGACGGCAATCGGCGGCTCCCGGTTATGTACAGCGTCCGGCAGTACTAGCGAATGTCAAACCCGTTGCCTGCTCAATGCCACTTGAAGTGCCAAAAGCCTTCGGGTGGAAAACGTTCAAAAAATAGCATTTACAATCCATATAATAAAAACTTGAGGTAATGGATACTACGTCGCCAAACATATTGACGGGGTCAAACGCCACCGATAACGCTTGGAAGATAATTTGTAAAGCAAAATTAGACAGTACTTTGCAACAAAATATCGCGGTTCTTTATCAGGAAGCCGCTCAAAATGGCCTGATGCCTGAGTTATTGGACAAACTGCTTCGGGCTGAATTAGTTTGACGAACAACCTGATTTTTCATGTAATCTGTCAATTTTTTTCAAGGCTGCCCGTTGTACTTTTTTCTGCATAAAGCCCGTCCAGCCCAGCAACAGTCCCGAGAGTCCAAGTGCTTGTTTTGACCAGCTATAGAAATCAAAACGGTCGGTGTGTCTGGTGATTTTGCTGTTTTCAAACACGAAACTGGCCTTGACGTGGTTTATGACCCGGCGTTTGGTTTGGCTGAACGTATAGGTAGCCATCCAGTTAGCGGAGCCGGTCGTGACATTGGCTTCGATGTTCGAGAACGTCAATTCCAGGTCTTTCCCCCGTTTGATGAGCATCTCCCACATGGTTCAGACATGCGCGGCATCAAAGTTTTGGAATACGGCATCATTAAAAACGGCATCATCGGCGTAGCAAGCCTGAATAGTAGCGTAGTCTTTCTGCTGGAAGGCTTCGTAAAACGATGTTAGTAGCTGCTGGTTGGGGTGCATCGGGTTATCCTTTTTGGCCGAATTATGTCTTGCTGCTGTTATTCTACAAAACAAGGGCGTCCAAACGAAAGATAAGCCAGTCGGGTTGTTACCAGTTATAATGTGCCATAAGCCGATTATTATCCTTAATCGGCTCAAATATAAGGCTATTATGAGCCGATTACCACCTCTATCCGGCTCGTATCCCGGCATCAGGCCCTACAACCCGGGGCTGTCCGTCAGCCATAAAGCAAGTCCGGCAAAGCCGTTGGTGCAGGCTTATCTTATTGCCGGGGTCAGCGCCGGCACGCGGTCTGATAAAAACCACAATCTTTACGGCTAAGTGTATGGTTGATACGCTACCTTTGCGGGTCAAAACAACGACGTGCCCCCGTCATGGACCAATTCTCATACATCGCCAATTCTGACGCAGCCTACGTAGACCAATTGTACCAGTCTTATAAACAAGACCCTCAGTTAGTTGACGAAAGCTGGCAGCAATTTTTCAAAGGATTCGAGTTCTCCGCCACCTACGGCGAAACCGCCAACGGCAGTAAAGCCAATACCACAGCCCCAAACGGTACCGCTACCAATGGTGCTGCTGTAAAGGGTAGCGGTCAGGCAGTTAAACCTGCCGATAGCAGCCATTCGGAGAAAGAGGTCTCCGTTGCCAGCCTGATCAAAGCCTACCGATCACGGGGGCATTTGCTGGCCAAAACGAATCCGCTCAAAGCCCGCAAAGACCGGCAACCCCGCGTCGACCTGCCCGATTATGCCCTCACGGAAGCCGACCTCGACACCACCTTCGAGTCGGGTAAGCTGCTCGGCATCGGTCCCGCCACCCTGCGCACCATCATGGAGTCGCTGCGCAAAATATATGCCGGCAACATTGGCTTCGAGTACATGTACATCCGCGAAATGGACGTAAAAAACTGGCTGCGCAACAAAATAGAGAAAGAAGCCCTGACGTTTACGCCCACCATCGACGAGAAAAAACGGATTCTTGAGAAACTCAACGAAGCCACCGTCTTTGAAAACTTTCTGGCCACCAAGTACTTAGGGCAGAAGCGGTTCTCGCTCGAAGGGGGCGAATCAACTATTCCGGCATTAGACACCATTATCAGCCAGGCGGCCGACATGGGCGTTGAGGAAGTCATGATCGGGATGGCCCACCGGGGGCGTTTGAACGTGCTGTGCAACATCCTCGGTAAATCTTACGAATCTGTTTTCGATGGTTTTGAAGGCAACGTGCCCGAAGAGGTCCACGGCGATGGCGATGTGAAATACCACCTCGGCTATGCCAGCCTGACCGAAACAAAATCGGGTAAGCAAATCAGCGTGAAACTCGCTCCCAACCCCTCCCACTTAGAAGCCGTCAATCCCGTGGTGGAGGGCTTTGTGCGGGCGCAGGCCGACGAAGAATATGCCGGTGACTTCACCCGGATTATGCCCATTCTGATTCATGGCGATGCCGCCGTGGCCGGTCAGGGCATCGTTTATGAAGTGACGCAGATGGCCAAACTGGCGGGCTATCAAACTGGTGGTACGGTTCACTTTGTGATTAACAATCAGGTTGGTTTTACGACCGATTTTGAAGATGCCCGGTCATCGATTTATTGCTCCGATATTGCCAAAATCATTGATGCCCCCATTTTTCACGTCAACGGCGATGATCCCGAAGCGGTCATTTTCTGCGCCCGCTTAGCCGTTGAGTTCCGCGAAAAATTTAACCGCGATGTGTTTATCGACATGGTGTGCTACCGGCGCTACGGCCATAATGAGTCCGACGAGCCGAAGTTTACGCAGCCTACGATGTATAATATCATCGACAAACACGCAAACCCGCGCGAACTATACAACAAACTGCTCATTGAGCGGGGCGATGTAGATGCCGAACTGGCCACGCGTATGGACACTGAGTTTAAGAAGCAGTTGCAGGACCGGCTCGACCGGGTAAAGCAAAAAGCCGAAATTCCTTATAAACCGCTGCGGCTGGACCTGGACTGGGCCGAGCTGCGATTTGCCGAAGCCGGTGATTTCGCGCAGTCGCCCGAAACGGGTGTTGCCGCCGAAACGCTGCAAACGATTGGCAAAGCATTGGTTAAAATCCCGGAAGGTTTCAAGCCGCTCAAGCAAATTGAGAAATTGCTGAAAGACCGGCAAACAATGCTCACCGACACGCGGATGGTGAACTGGGGCACCGCCGAGTTGCTGGCCTACGGATCGTTGCTGGTCGAAGGCAGGCCGGTTCGGCTGAGTGGTCAGGATGTGCAGCGCGGTACGTTTTCGCACCGCCATTCGGTGCTGCACGATGCCGAAACCAACCGGTCTTATTCCTCGCTCGACTTTATTCAGGACGACCAGCAAAAATTTCAGGTTTACAACTCGTTGTTGTCGGAATATGGCGTGCTCGGTTTCGAGTACGGCTACGCCATGGCCAATCCGCACGCGCTGGTGATCTGGGAAGCGCAGTTTGGGGACTTCTCCAACGGTGCCCAGCTCATTATCGACCAGTTCATTGCGGCTGGCGAATCGAAATGGGGCATCCAGAACGGGTTGGTGCTGCTGTTACCCCACGGCTACGAAGGGCAGGGGCCGGAACACTCCAACGCCCGCCCCGAGCGTTACCTGCAACTGTGCGCCGGGCAAAATATGGTGGTGGCCAATGTTACCACACCCGCCAATTTCTTCCACCTGATGCGTCGGCAACTGGCCTGGCCTTTCCGGAAACCATTGGTGGTGATGTCGCCGAAATCACTGTTGCGGCATCCCAAATGCGTTTCTGCGCTGGACGAACTTACCCAGGGGACTTTCCAGGAAGTGCTGGGCGATTCGTATGCGCAGGCTAAAACGGTGAAACGGGTGCTGCTTTGCTCCGGTAAAGTCTACTACGATTTGCTCGACAAGCAGCAGGCCGATCAGCGCAAGGATGTGGCCATTGTTCGGTTGGAGCAGCTGGCCCCGTTGCCCAAAAAGCAGC
>JAYVAP010000668.1:0-3009 GCA_043750915.1 Spirosoma sp.
GCCCAACAAAGCCTTTACCCAGGCAAGCAGCGTTTCCTTCTTTATAGTGCGGGGTGATTGTTACCCTATTCGGCATTGTTCATCTCCTGTTTAAGGTCATCAAATGTTCTTCGGGGCAGTTTGCCTTCCCGAATGAGTTTTACCTGTTTCAGGCTCTCTTCGATCTCTTCCATCAGCGAAAGTGGCTTTTCTGTCTTTTCCTCGCTGACGATCAAGGCTTTAAGTTCTTGCCGAACACGTTTAGGCAGAACTTTGTACTGTTCATAAATGATTTGTGCGGTACTCATGTTGATATTTTTATTGTTGATTAATTTCTTTTGGGCAAAGAAGACATTTGCGTTGAAATTTATCAGAACAAATCAAATTTTGCCTACGCAGTTTTGCGTCGTAAGTTCAAAGTTAGAGAAAGAAGCCAATAATTAATGGCTATTTATTGGTCAGTTGCCGGATAAACAAATAGAGCGACGCGCCAATGGCGGTTAGCGACAGGATGATTGTCCAGATGGGCTGGCGATTGTGTTGCCATTCGTCAATTTTCAGGCCCACCCAAACGCCCAGCCCAATGGTTCCCAGCATCTGAAACGCAATGCCACTGTACTGGGCAAATGAGGTGGTTTTTTCAGTGGCCCGTTTCAGCGGAGTCGGGTCGCCCGGTTTGCCAGAGCTGTTTTGCGGGGGTTGATCGGACTTGTTTTTCATAGATTTGGACCAGTTGATACCAGATGACGCGCAAAATTCGTTAATTTGGCTTAACGTTCCATACGGCCCGCTCAGCCTCAGGCGTTTTAAGAACGAGTGCTCACGTCCCATCTTCGCATGTTTCGCTATCTCCTCAACCGCTCTTTGTTTCTGTTGACGACCTCGGGCTTAATGGCGGGTGGGCTAGTGTCGTGCTCGCAATATAGCACCCGGCCCATCAGCAAAGGCTATCATAACCTCACCGCCCACTACAACGCCTATATTATTGCCCGCGACCAGATCGACGAGGCCGGGCAGACGCTATTTAAAACCCGTCAGGAAAACTACAATCAGCTCATGCCCATTCTCCTGCCGGTCGATTCTGTGCGGGCATTGGCGGTGAAGCCGCTGCTGGACGATGCCATCAAAAAAGCGTCGCTCGTTCCCGAACGCCACCACAACAGTAAATGGCTCGATAATTCGTATAACCTGATTGGTCGGGCGCGGCTGATGAAGCAGGATTTGCCCAATGCCATTGAGGTGTTTAAATATGTGAACACCAAAGGTACCGACGAGAATGATAAGCATGAAGCGTTGGTGGGGCTGATGCGGGCCTACGTGGAAGGGACCGATTACCCGAATGCGCTCAACGTGGCCGATTACCTCCGTACCCAACCCCTCAATAAGGCCAACACCCGCGATTACTACCTGACAAAGGCTTATCTGCACGAGCGAAAAGGCGAGTATGTTACGGCCGTTGGAATTCTGGAGGCTACCTTTCCCTTGCTGAAACGGGGGGAATCGACCGCTCGTCTGCACCTGATTGCCGGGCAACTCTACGACCTGATTGCCCAGCCTGCCAAAGCCGTGGACCATTACCGGCGGGTGCTTCGTTCGCGGCCCAACTACGATCAGCTGTTTTATGCCAATCTGTACGCCATTCAGAGTAACGGCCTTACCGGCGATCAGAAACGCGTGGCGCAGTCGGCCGCCACGTTTGAAAATCTGCTCAGCGACCGCAAAAATACGGACCTGAAAGACAAGATTTATTTTACGATGGGGTTGCTTGAAGCCCGCAATGGCCGAATCGATAAAGCCATCCGGCTCTACAGCCAGTCGATTCAGGCGGCCGGGGCCAACACCACGCAGGTGCCGTATACGTACCAGGAAATTGGGCGGCTTTATTTTGAGAAAAAAAATGATTATGGCCAGGCCAAAGTATATTATGATAGTGCGCTGGCCCTGTTGCCCAAACAGTCGCCCGACTACGCGGCTACGGCCCTGCGCAAGAAAACACTCGATGAATTTGTGCAGTATCGAAACACCATCCAGACCAACGACAGTTTGCTGACGCTGGCACAGATGGACCCGGCTGCGCTGAACAAATTGCTGGATAAAGTACTGGCGCAGCGCGAGAAGGAAGACAAAGCGCAGGCTGACCTGGCTCAGCAGATTATTGACCGGGCATCGGGGGGAAACATTAGTGCCGTGGCGGGGGCTACCAACTCCAGCCTGCCGCCCAACGAACGCTGGATACTCTACAACCCGGTGGCCTTGAGCCAGGGGCGGCAGGAGTTTTCGGTGCGATGGGCAAACCGACCGCTCGAAGACAACTGGCGACGCAGCAGCAAAGAATCGTCGGAAGCCACCGTAAACACCACCAGCCCGGTTGCGGGTGGTTTGTTGCCCCCCGGCAAAGCGGATTCGAACGCACGCGGGATCAGCACGACCGGGGTTGGAAACGCCCCGGCTACCGAATCCGCAGCGGGCCGAAACGCCGGGAAAGATGCCTTGATGAGCCAGATTCCGTTTGCAAAGGAAGCGCAGGTGATCGCCAACCAGCGCGTTGAAAATGCGCTGTATAAGCTAGGGAAACTCTATAAATTTCAACTCAACCAGCCCGCCGAAGCCATTCCAACCTTTGAGAAACTGCTGACCCGCTACCCCAACACGCTGCCCAAACCAGAGGTCTACTACCTGCTGTACCTCTCGAATGAGCAACTCGGCAAAACCTCTAACTGGAAAGATAAACTCATCGCCGAGTATCCCAACACGTCTTACGCGCGGCTGTCGGGACGCACCATTACGCAATCGACCGATTCGGAAGCGCAGGCACAACGGATTTATACCGAGATTTACGAACTTTACAAAAGCAATAACATAACCGAAGCACTGGCCCGTGCCCAAATTGGATTGAGCACCATTGCCGGTTCGCAACTGGAAGATAAACTGGCCTTTCTGCGCGTTATGCTGATCGGGAAGTTGCAGGGTATCGATGCCTACCGACAGGCACTTAACGAGTTTGTGCGGGATTATCCCGTCAGCAAATTG